>JAQUUD010000022.1 GCA_028694075.1 Clostridia bacterium | reverse complement strand
GATGGTCAGGCTTTTCCACCATCGCTAAAAAATATCTTCAAAGAAATTGAAGCGGATTTGAATATTAAATGCTTGCCAAGTGGAAATTTATCTCGTTGGGCAAAGCAAGGCATTTTGCTGTTGAACACAGTTTTAACAGTAAGGCAAAATACACCAAACTCTCATAAAAATAAAGGCTGGGAAACTTTTACGCAAGAAATTATCAAACTTATTAATGCAAAAGAAGAGCAAGTTATTTTTGTTTGTTGGGGTGCAAACGCTAAAATCTTCATTCCGCTTATTAATGCAAATAAGCATATTATTTTGCAAGCATCTCACCCAAGCCCGCTTTCAGCATATACCGGATTTTTCGGTTGTAAGCATTTTTCCAAAATCAACGAAATTTTAAGAAAAAACGGTAAAAAAGAAACAGATTGGAGATAAATGCCCGTTAGACCAGCCCGTTTGACTCCGTTAGATTTGCCCGTTAGACTAGTTGATTTGCCCGTTTGGCTAGCATTGCCCGCTCGCCCTGATTCGCTTCGCTTCGCCCGCTCGCTCAGCCCGTTTGACTAGTTGGTTTGCCGTTTGTTAACTTGATTAGAACAAAAATGTGGATTAAATTTATTAATCAATCAATTTAAAGATTATAAAAAATTTTGTTTGATATTTTTTGGTTTTTATGTTAATATAATTATGCCGTGCTAAGTGGGGAGCCAGCGGTGCCCTGTAATCTGCAATCCGCTATAGCAGAACTGATGGTTTGCCTCGGCAATTTTTAAGTCGTTTATGCTTAATTTAATTTAGCGTTGAAATCAAAGTCTTATGCAATGAAATGTTGTGAATTATGTGAGGGTTGGAAAACAGCAACATTAAGCAATTTCTTTTATGTGCCATAAGGTAGCTTGGGTGGAGTTAAATTTTTTTAGGTGTGGCGGTTTGAGGTTGACAAAGCAAATCGCACGGTTTTTTTATTAAATTTCAACAATTATTAAATTGGATTTTCTAATGATTATAATAATATAAAATTCCATTATTATAACAAAATGAATTGTTAATGTAATTCGTTAGATTTGCCCGTTTGACTGGTTATGTTCTTAGATTCGATTCCATTTTAGTTTGGTTTTTATCTGTGAAACCAATCTTAGTTATTTTTAAATTAAAATTAAAAATAAGGCTAATTTTTCAAAATAATTCAATTGAAATGCGTAGTAAGTTGTCAATTTCCTAATTTAAGTTGCAATAAATTTCCCTGAATGTTATAATGTTTTTAGGAGAATTTTATGCCCGAAACTGATGAAAAATCTTTCGCTGAAAGATTTATTAATGCTTATAATACGATTGATCACGAACTGAGAATACAACACGATTTTAGACGCAGTATGTCTTATTCTGATATGATAAGAAGAGCCGTAGTGCAAAATTATGTTGTGAGAAAATATGAAGATGAATTAATTGATTATGGCAGACTTAGAAATGCAATAATCCATAAAAGCAATGAAGATTATATAATTGCGGAACCGCATGAAGATGTTGTTTTGCAGTTTGAAAAAATTGCAAAAATTATTTCTGCTCCGCCAAAAGTGTGGAACACAATATGCAAAAAAGATGTTGTAACAGTTCAGTTTGATGTGCCTTTAAAAAAGGTGATTGAAATAATTTATACTTCATCTTTCAGTAATTTGCCGGTTTACAAAAACGGTGGATTGATTGGCGTTGCAAACGGTCAGAAAATGTTAAATGTGTTGGGCGAACAAGTATCCAAAGGTAAAGACATAAATGAGTATATCAGCAAAACAAAAATTGAAGATATAATAAATCAATTTACAAACGGCAGATATTATGAAGTTATGCCGATGGACGTTACGGTTGAACGAGCATTGAACTTATTTTATGAAAATAGAAAGTTGCTCATTATAATTTTAACAAAAACCGGAAGTATGGAAGAAGTCCCGCTTGGAATTTTAACAACTGGCGACATTATGGATATGAATTCCTTGCTTGAAAAGTTTTAATTTCATATTAAATTTTTTGCCAGTTAATTTGTTGGTTGAGATTAACATATGGAATTTTTAAAAAAATTAATTAAAATATGCTTAATACAATTATATAAAAAGTAGTTAAAAAACAAATGATTATATTTCATAATAATTATAAAAATTATTAAATAAAATTTTAAAGTTATTTAAAAGAAGGAAAATGTTAGATATAATTTATGAAGACAACCAAGTTATTGTTGTTATAAAACCGCAAAATGTGCCAACGCAGTCTGATGCCAGCGGGGATAAAGACCTGCTCAGTATGGTCAAAGATTATATTAAAGAAAAATATAATAAGCCGGGAGAAGCATTTGTTGCTCTTGTGCATAGGCTAGATCGTCCAACGGGCGGTGTTATTGTCTTTGCCAGAAATTCTAAGTCGGCAAGCAGAATATCCGCTCAAATTCAAAATGGAACTTTTGAAAAAACTTATTACGCAGTTGTTAAGGGTGAGCCAAGATTTGCTAAGGCACATCTAGTTAATTATTTAAAAAAAGATTTAAAAGAAAACAGAGTGAGAATTGTGCCACTGTCAGAGCCTGACGCAAAGCGCGCTGAACTTGAATATGAAGTGCTTGAAACAGTTAATCAATTAAGTTTAATCAAAATAAAACTTGAAACCGGAAGACCGCATCAAATTAGAGTGCAACTTGCAAATATTGGGACACCAGTTTTCGGCGATGCAAAATATGGAAAAGAAGCAGGAATAAATAAAAAAATATTTTCATCTGATATGGGCGAGGTTAATGCAAAGGAAACGCCTAATAAAGAAGCCCCTAATAATCAAGTTACTGAAAATTCTGAAACTGAAAAAACAAACAATCAAAATGAAAATAAAAACCAAATGGGTAACGAATTTGTGAATGATAACTTAACTTCTGGATACGTACAGTCCAACTTGACAACCAATTTGGCTTTATGGGCAACGGAACTGCTTTTCAAGCACCCAACGCAAGATAAAACATTGAAATTCAAAGTTTATCCATTTGAAGATAAAAGTCCGTGGAATTTATTTAATTTGCAAAAATATATTTAAAAAATCACATATTTAAATTAAAAAAAATATATAAATTAAATTATAAGGTGGTTTAATTGAAAAAAAGAGAAGAACTTGCAGAAAAATATAAGTGGGATATAAGTGCTTATTGCAAAAGCAACAATGAATGTCTTTTAGAACTAAGTAGCATTCAAAAACAAATGCAAAAAATTAAAGAATATGAAGGCAATTTAACGCAGGAAAATGCAATTTTTGAAAGCCTTGTTTTATGTTCGGATATTAATCGAAAATTAGATAGATTAATTCAATTTTCTTATTTTAAGGTTTCCGAAGATGGCAATAATAGCGAACAAAAAGAATTACAAGAAAAAGCAATGAGCATTGCATATGAATTTGCTTCATTGTCCTCTTTTCAAGCCGTTGAAATCAGCGCACTTTCAACAGAATTTTTAACTAATTTAATGAAAAACACTAAGTTTACGCAATTTAGCAATTATTTCAGAGAAATAATCCGTAACAAAGCACATATCCTTTCAAAGAAAGAAGAAGAATTGCTTATTCAAATGGAACAAATTGCAGAAAATTTTGCTTTAACATACAAAATGATGACAGATATTGATTTTGTTTTTGAGCCAGTTACAGACAGTACGGGCAAAAAATATGAACTCACTTATGGCAATTATGGAATTTATATCAAAAGCCTTGACAGAACTCTTCGAAAAAACACTGCAATTAATATGAAAAAACCTTTTGAAAAATATAATAATACACTTGTTTCAAATTATATCGGTGCGGTTAAATCTGACTGTATTGTAAGTAAAATCCGCAAGTTTACATCGAGTTTGGATTGCGTTCTTTTTAATGAAGAAATAAGCAGAAATGTTTTCGATAACTTGATTATTGCTGTTAACAATAATCTGGGGATTTTTCACAGATATTTTGAAGCAAAAAGGCTTAAATTAAAACTTCGTAAAATGGCAACATATGATATAAATGCTCTTATTAACTATAAATTTGATGCTAAAGTTTCTTATGACAATGCAATTCAATTAATTAAAAAGGTTGTAGAGCCAATCGGTGAAGAATATGTTAACCTGATTCAAAAGGCTTATGATGAAAGATGGATTGATGTATATGAAAACAAAGGCAAGGAAAGGGGTGGTTATGAAACGGGTGCATATGGCATTCACCCAGTTGTTTTAATGAATTATAAAGATAATTTTGATTCGGTTTTTACACTTATTCACGAATTAGGACACGCAATGCATTCATATTATTCAAATAAAAACCAGTGCTATGAAAAAGCAGATTATTCTATTTTTCTTGCAGAAATTGCAAGCACAGTTAATGAAATTCTAATGATTTTGTATTTTATTGATAATTCAAACTCTTGTGAAGAAAAATTGTTTTATTATGACCAGTTTTTTCATAATTTTTATGCAAGTGTTAACAGGCAAACAATGTTTGTTGAATTTGAAAATAAAATGCATAGTATTTATGAAAAAACGCAAGTTCTTTCAAAAGATATAATAAATGATGAATATTTGGAATTAAATAAAAAATATTTTGGTAAAGATGTTGAATTTCTGCCATTATCAAAATTTGAGTGGAGTGCAATATCGCATTTTTATAGGGCGTTTTATGTTTATAAATATGCGACTGGGTTTATAAGTGCACTTTTGATTGCAAAAAAATTGTATAATAAAGAAGAGAGTGCAAAAGAGAAATATTTAAAGTTTCTTTCGGCGGGCTCGTCACTTCCGCCACTTGAAATATTGAAACTTGCCGGTGTAAATTTAGAAGACCCCCGAACTTTTCAAGAGGTCTTCGATTTTGCCGATACAATTTTAAATAATTGGAAATAATTAGATAAATATTAATTTTAAATTTTTTATAAATCATTTCGAATTAATTTAAACCGCAAGTTTTATTAATCAGAAACTTAACATATATGACGTTTACAACACAAACAAAATAATGGTCGGCAAATAGGTTTTCTCAAACAACAGAATGGTTTGCAAAAACAGCAAGGTTTCTGAAATTTACAACAAACGCAAGGCTGAATATGGCAATTCCAAGATGGTTTGCATTTGTTGTCAAAATGGTCGCATCTATGGTCAAAATGATGATCGCAATCATTTTCCCAAGGTTTCTTTGAATCCCAACATCCGTGTGCGCCGTCAAATGAACTTCTGTCTTGTGGACCAGCAAATGACATATTGTCTTTTTGTGGGCTACTCAATGAACTATAAACATCTTGAGGCATACTAAAAGTATTGACTTTTTGTGGTGCACTAAATAAATTAACTTCTTGTGGATTATACATTCCTTGTGGTGCGCTAAATGAATTAACTTCTTGTGCAACTTGTGGATTATACATTCCCTGTGGGGCACCATAAACTGCTTGTGGCATTCCCTGTGGGGCAATATGTTGGTTGTACATTCCCTGTGGGGTGCCATAAACTGCTTGTGAGGCACCAAATTGATTAGTATCTTCTTGTGAGTTAACAAATGAAGAATTGTAATTTTGTGGACCACCAAATAAGTTGCTGTTTCCTTGTGAGCGCAACGGAATATCAAATGAGCCATAAGACTCTTTTCCATAGAAATCACCGGAATAATTATTTACTGGCGGAACATTACCTCTGAATTGAGGGTTGTTGTTAGGTTGATTGTTATTTTTTAAATACATTTTATCTTTTGTCCTCCTGATATCATATTATGAGAAATTAAAATTATTGTTAACATAATTTCGAAATAAAATTAATTTCAAAATTATGTTTAAAAATCAATTAAAAAATGATAAAATGGATTGATGATAAAAAAGTTAAGGAGCAATTGTTATGACTAATGAAAAAAAATCAATTAAGAAATGCCCGAGATGCAACGCAAAAACATATGCAAATATGAAGAAATGTGAAAATTGCAATCTCATTTTCGAGCGATTAAAATTTGCGTCAAATCAAGAAGCCAAAAAAGCAATTTTAAATAGGCAAAGAGAAAAAGTGATATACACTTCGCAATTCCCGCCTGATTTGCAACGCTGGAAAGCAGGAGTTATTTGTGCTTGCTTTGGTTTTTTAGGACTCCATAACATTTATGTTGGCAGATATATTAAAGGTGCATTCAGTTTTATATTCTCTTTGATGACTATGATTTTACTTTTGATGTTGGACCCGAGTTTGCAGTCTAATCTATATAGTAGTTGGTTATTAATTCCGTCAGCACTTGTTTTTTATTTTTGGTTCTATGATTTATTTTTGATAGGAATAAATAAATATAAGGTGCCGGTTGCGCTTAAAATGCCGGAACAGCAATTTGATAAATAAGTTTAAAGCATTGTTTAAAAGAACGAATAATAGTATAAAACAAATTGCTTTTATGAAACTTAATAAAGCATTCATCAATTCTACTGATAGTAGAGTTCGTGATAACAAAAGGATTATAAAAATCGCAAAGATTAAAGAAGTAAACAAACTAATAAAATATATTAACTAACATTTAATTGTTCAGGGAATTATTGTAAAACATAAAATTAATTAATTTATTAAAAAATGCAGTTATAAGAAGTAAAAATGAAAAATTATTATAAAGAAAAAAGGGGCATAAATGCAAAATAATAAAAAAACTGTTGTAGTTGGTATGAGTGGCGGAGTGGATTCAAGTGTATCCGCTTATTTATTAAAGTTGCAGGGCTTTAATGTGATTGGGCTTTTTATGATTAATTGGGAAGAAAATGGGCAGTGCACCGCGGAAAATGATTATGAAGATGTGAAAAGGGTTTGTAATCTTCTTGATATTCCATATTACAGCGTGAATTATGCAAAAGAATATAAAGAAAAAGTTTTTAAATATTTTTTAGAGCAATATAAAAAGGGTAGAACTCCAAACCCTGATGTTCTTTGCAACAGGGAAATTAAATTCGGCCCGTTTTTAAAACAGGCGGAAAAACTGGGCGCGGACTTTATTGCAACGGGGCATTATGCGAAAAAAATTGAAAAAGATGGCTTGTTTTATTTGATAAAAGCAAAGGATTTAAACAAAGACCAAAGTTATTTCTTAAATCAATTAAGCCAAAAACAACTTCAAAAAATTATTTTCCCGCTTGCCGATTTAATCAAGCCCGATGTCAGAAAAATTGCTGAAAAAGTTGGCTTATCAAATGCGAAAAAGAAAGATTCAACTGGGATTTGTTTTATTGGCGAGCGAAATTTCAAGCAGTTTTTAAAAAATTATTTACCGGCAAAAAGTGGCAACATCATAACCCAAAGCGGTGAAATTGTTGGAGCGCACGACGGACTTATGTATTATACGCTTGGGCAAAGAAGAGGCTTGAACATCGGTGGCAAAAGCGGAGGAAACGGCAAACGCTGGTTTGTTTTAGCAAAAAATTTGGAAGATAACACTCTGATTGTGTCGCAAGGCGAAGATGAAGCCCTTTTTTCAAACTCTTGCAAATGCGAAAATTTTAACTGGATACCGCAAAAGCCCGAAACAAAAACATTTGAATGCTTCGCAAAATTTCGCTATCGCCAGCCCGACCAGCGAGTTACTGTTATAATTCATAATGACAAAATAAATGACAGCATAAATGGTGGCGATTTGCAAAATGGCAAAACTGATAATGACATAAATGACAGCGATTTGCAAAATGGCGAAACTAATAATGGCAACTTTACTAATGGCAAAATTAACAGCAAGTTTGATAGCGATAACATTAATAATGCCAATTATAATGATAATTTATATAATAATAATTTTAATAGTGGCAACTCAGATAGTAATAATTTAAATAGTGGCAATATTGATAATGTAAAAATTGTATCGATTTCTAAAAATGAAAAAACTTACAACACAGTTGAAATTAAATTTCACAAGCCCCAGCGCGCGGTAACTCCCGGTCAATTCGCCGTTTTATATGATGACAATGGTTTTTGTTTAGGCGGTGGCGAAATTGTTTAAAATATAATTTAACAGTGGTAATTATTTAAAATGTTTTGCAATTCCACTTATGCTGTGATAAATCGTTTAAAATTTATTTTCAACAGAAACATTGAAATGTTTTGCAAATTTTATCTTGGCGGTAGCAAAATTGTTTGAAATTATTTACAACTTAATCTATGTGGTGGCGAAATTAATATAGAAAAGTATTAAACATATGTTGAATAATATTATTTAATAAATATTACTAAGAATAATTTGGATAAGACTAAAGTTAATTAATGTATTTATTGTAAGAAAACGAGGAGTGCAATACATTATCAAAAATAATTATTTCATATTAAAAAAGTCAAGCCACTTGCAGAATTTTCTGCGGGTGGCTTTTTCTTGAATTAAATTTATTAAAAGTAGATTTGTAGAAGAGAATAAATCAATTATTAAATGCTTAGAAATTGTTATACTAATGGAAGCCAGAGGCAAATAACTGCGAATGTATGAATTGCAAAGGGCTTGTGTGAAAATTTGAACTTTTCCCCTGTCGAACTTATTTTTCGCAATTTATCGCTAATAATAATTTGTATTTTAACTTTAATTAAATTTATATTGTTACAAAAGTTTATATATCTGAACTAATCACAAATCCTGGACGAATGCCCCAAATATTAGTAGCATTATAATTAGCAGAAAAACCGCCATTGTCTGATATATTAAAGTAGTAATTTGAGCCACTAATATATTTATAACCTCTACACCAATAATAACTTGCACTTGCAGGGACGGTGGTTATCAATGCTGAATAAGATGTTTCATATGCTATTCTGGAACTAGGTGTTGTTAAATATGATGCTATGCTGAAATTGTCTTTTGTGGCATCATTTTCATAACCGCCCATCAAAAAGTAACTAGTATTGCTAAGATTGGAAACAGTACTTTCCCAAGTTTTAACTGAAACTGTGTTAAACCAATTTCTCTCACTATCAGTGAAAATTTTTAAACTTGATGCAGTGTCATTGCTGGTGGAATAATTAGCTTTGTCTAATATTTTTTCGCTTACAACATACATTTGTGAAGTTGATAAATTATCTTTTGCTAGATTGCATTTTGCAAAATAATCAATACCATATGTTCCAGTTTGGTCATTCACATAATTACCGTCAGCTAAAATTATCCAACGCACAGGTTCAACCAAATAATATTTGGCGCTTTTAAACACATATTGGATATTTGGATTGCTGTCATCTGTATAATAATAACTATTATCTATCCATTGCGTGGCTTGTTGAGTTGCGGTTATTGTGCTTATTGTTCCAGCATAACTTTGCGGTGCGTTACCTAATTCAAAATAATACATATCAGCAAAAGTACCCTCAGTATATTGCGTTATTGTCCAATACCAAGGTTTTTCATTTTTCAAATCAATTTGAATTCTGATTGTATTTGCATTTAAGCCAGTTTCATTTGTTGACTTAATTTTAAAGGTTAGCAGGCTTATAAAAGGGCTCCCCAATGCCACCGCAGTTTCGGCGGTTTCGTATGTTGGGTTGTTAAGTATAGTAAATTCGGCGGTTTTATCGCCTGTGCCAACGAAATCTATGTTTGCACAATAAAATATGCTTTCTGTTGTGCTGTAATTTTCAACATAAACATAAAATTCCATTTCGCCATTGGCATCACATTTTAAGCCGTTGCCAGCGCCTAACAATTCAAACGCATCTTTTTGAAGTAAGTTTCCATCTTTGGTGTCCAAAACCAAAGCAGAATTTCCAACAACAAAATCAGTTCCTGTGCCGGTGTTGACAGTTGGGCTATCTTGATAAAATTGCCCTGCAGTGCTACTGTCCGTTGCCAAATAGACTTTGGCAGTGACCGCTGAGTCAAAAGAAACATTAACGCTTAATCCCACTTTTTCAGTGCTTAAAATTGCAAATACTGCAACGCACATTGTGGTAAGTGTTATAAGCAATGCGATTCCGCTTGCAATAAGTTTTTGCATTCCCTTATGTAATCCTATCATTTTAATATACTCCATTTTTTAATGAATTTTATGATATGTATTTTGTTTTATCCTAATATTTTCACTTAATTTTTATATTAATTAATGCTTTTTTCAATTATAGGTCTATTGTTGTGTTTGTCATCTTACTTTATTATTCGTACTTTATATAAAAATATCACAAAATTTTTTAAAAGTCTACTAAAAATTTAAAAAAATTATTTGTATATTTTCAATAAAGGCGTTTGTATATTTCAGTAAAGCAATTATTAAAATTATTAGCAATACAAAAATACTTATTATTCAAAAAATTTCTTAAATGTCAACTAATCTTTTTTCTATAATTTTTGCATTCTTCTATAAATTAATTTATTTTCTTAAGGTTTTAAAAAGTCAATTTTTAAAAAAGTGGTTGCTCTGAGTAATAAAATAGTGTTATTATTCTAAAATAGGAGTTTTTATGCTTTCAAAAACAAATTGTTTTGGACTGAAAGGTATTGAAGGTTTTCCGGTTGTTGTGGAAGTTAATGTTGCAAACGGGCTTTATGCTTTTGAACTGGTGGGGCTTGCCGACACTGCGGTTAAGGAATCTATTGAAAGAGTTCGGGCTTCCATAAAAAATTCTTTAATGGATTTTCCGCTTAAAAGAATTACGGTCAATTTGGCACCTGCCGATAAAAGAAAAGAAGGTCCGCTTTTTGATTTGCCGATTGCGCTTGGAATTTTGGGCGCATATAATCAAATTTCAGTTGAACCTCTAAAAGATTTTGTGATTATGGGCGAGTTATCTTTGAGTGGTGAGATAAGAAAGGTAAATGGAGTTTTACCGATTCTGATATCCGCGAAAAAATTAGGTTATAAAAAATTTATTATCCCTTTTGAAAACAGATATGAAGCAAGTTTTATTTCAGGAATTGAAGTTTATCCAGTGAATAAATTATTGCAAGCGGTGAATTTTTTAAATGGCGCTGAAATAATTAAACCGGTTGAACCTACAAATTTTTTGAAATTGAAAAATGAGTATTTAACTTATATTTATGATTTTAAAAATATTAAAGGGCAGGCAAGCGCTAAGCGCGCCCTTGAAATTGCAGCGGCAGGCGGGCATAATATGCTGATGATAGGTCCGCCGGGGAGCGGAAAAACATTGCTTGCCAAAAGTTTTCCTTCAATACTGCCGGATATGACTTTCGAGGAGGCTTTGGAAGTTACAAAAATTCACAGTGTTGCTGGCGAATTGGATAATGAAAAAGGTATAATTTTGGAAAGACCAATTCGTTCGCCTCATCATTCGGCAACCTTGCCAAGTTTGACAGGCGGAGGCACAAAATCAAAGCCGGGTGAAATTAGCCTTGCGCATAACGGAGTTTTGTTCTTAGATGAAATGCCTGAATATGAGCGTCGAACTTTGGAATCATTAAGACAACCTTTGGAAGATGGTGTTATAACAGTGGCAAGAGCAACGCAAACTGCAACTTATCCGGCAAGTTTTACTTTGATTGCAAGTATGAATCCTTGCCCTTGCGGTTATTATGGAAGTAGTAAACACACCTGCTCTTGCTCACCCAGTCAAATTCATAAATATTTAAGCAAGTTGTCTGGTCCGCTTATGGATAGAATAGATTTACATGTTGAAGTTGACGGCATTACATATGATGACATAAAAAATAATGATGAAGAAGAATGTTCGGCAGATATTCGAAAGCGTGTTAATAGTGCAAGAAAAATTCAACTTGAAAGATTTAAAAATCATAAAAATTATTGCAACAGCAAAATGAGTTCAGCAATTACCAAAAAATTTTGTGTTCTTGATGACAGTAGCGAAAAGTTATTGAAAAGTGCGTTTGAAACTTTGTCTTTGAGTGCAAGAGCATATGACAGAATTTTAAAAGTTGCAAGAACGATTGCTGACCTAGAAGAAAAAGCAGAAATTTCAGCCGAACATATTGCCGAAGCAATACAATATAGGTCACTAGACCAAAAATATTGGATTTAATTAAAAGTTTAAAGTTAAAAAAATGAAGATAATGAGAGGAATTGACAAGGACGGGAAGATAAGGGGTTTAAACGAGTATGAAAATAATAATTGCGATGGGCTTTGAAACTTTGAACAGCAAAAACTGCCGGCCGGCGAACGCGGGCTTTTGGCGAAGCCAAAAGCCCGCGCCAAGTGCCTTTCGGCACTTGGCTGGAAATTGCAAAGCAATTTCCGGTTCGCCGGCCTATAATAAAGGTTTGATTTTAATAAAAAGGTTTGGATTAAATATACAAACGAATATAAAAAGTTTAAGTTAAAGAGCATTAATATATATAATGTGAAATTAAGAATTTGATTAAAAATATTGGCAAAAAACATAACAAAT
Organism: Clostridia bacterium; assembly: GCA_028694075.1. Taxonomy (GTDB): domain Bacteria; phylum Bacillota; class Clostridia; order Christensenellales; family UBA1242; genus UBA5489. The sequence continues at coordinate 7,704 of JAQUUD010000022.1, read as the reverse complement.
ACAAAAATATTTTACTAAACAACAAATTAAAAAATAAAAGGAAAAGATATGTATTCACAAGATGAAAAAGCATTAATTTGGCTGACTTTATTTAATAATTTATCATTAAATAAAGCGAAAAAATTATTAAATCTGTTTATTAAACCAAGTTTAATTTTGGAAAATATTGAATTAAAAAATCCCGAAATTGCAAAAATTGTCGGTGATGAACTTTATAATCAAATGCTGGATTCTGATAAAAATATTTTGGATTCATACATCAACAATCTTAATCAAAAAAATATAACTTGCATAACCATAAAAAGTGAATCTTATCCTAACAAATTGAAAAATTTAGATGAAAATCCTTTGATTCTTTTTTGCAAGGGCGATATTTCATTGTTAAAAACAAAATCTGTTGCAATCGTGGGCACAAGATTGCCAACTGCATATGGTAGGTTCGTAACTGAAAAATTTTCTAAAACTCTTGTAGAGCATAACCTTACAATAATAAGCGGTTTGGCTTCGGGGGTTGATAAAATTGCACACGAACAAGCCCTTAAATCAGGAGGCAAAACAATTGCGGTTTTGGGCGGTGGTTTTGACAATATGTATCCGGCAATGAACACAAATCTTGCTAATGAAATTGCTGAAAAGGGTTTGCTTATAAGTGAATATCGTCCGAATGTTTTTCCAACATCATATACTTTTCCTTTCAGAAATCGAATTATTGCGGGGTTAAGCGACGGTGTTTTGATTACTGAAGCAGGCGAAAAAAGTGGCGCATTGCACACAAAAAACTATGCTTTGGAATATGGCAGGGAATTATTTGTAACACCCGGAAATATAAATAATTTAAAATGCATTGGCACAAACCGAATAATAAAATCAATGCAAGGCGCTTGCGTAACTGAGCCGGAAGATATTTTAATAAAACTCGGTATTAATGCAGAAATAAAAAAGAAAGTCGTAACTGTTCAAACGAATATGACGGAGAAATTAATATTAACGGAACTCGAAGATGGAGAAAAATCTCTTGAAAATTTACAGGAAATAACAAAACTTGAAACAAAAATATTAAACAGTTGTTTGACAATGCTCCAAATTCGTGGTTTAATAAGAAAGCTTCCGGGCAACATTTATACAATTTAAATTTTAAATAGTTAAAATGCTTGCATTATTTTTAGGAAACGATTAAAATCTTAAACAATAAATTTTTACACATATTAAATTAATTTTTAAGGAGAAAAATGAAATTAGTTATAATCGAAGGACCTGGTAAAAAGGAAACCTTGAAGAAATATTTAGGCGAGGGATATGAAGTTGTTGCAACAAAAGGGCATATCAGAGATTTGAATAGCAAGGAGTTAAGCGTTGATTTAAACTCGTTTACTCCGCATTATTACATAATCCCAGATAAACAAGATGTTGTTGCAGAATTGCAAAAAAAAGCAAAAAAATCTGAGGAAATATTGTTGGCAACTGACCCTGATAGGGAAGGCGAAGCAATTTCGTGGCATATTGCAAATATTTTAAATATTGATCCCGAACAAAAATGCCGTATTGAATTTAATGAAATTTCAAAAAAAGCGGTTGAAAATGCTTTAAAACAGCCAAGGACCATTAATAAAAAATTGGTAGATGCTCAGCAAGCAAGGCGTGTGCTTGACCGAATTGTAGGTTATAAACTTTCGCCGATAATTTGCAAAGCAATAAAGCCAAGGCTTAGTGCCGGCAGAGTGCAAAGTATTGCACTAAAACTTGTTGTTGACCGTGAAAAAGAAATTCGTGAATTTAAGCCAGAAGAATATTGGATTGTTTCAGGCGATTTTTCAAAGCAAAAAGCAGTTCAAAGTTTTAAGGCGACCTTAAATTCATATAAAAATGAAAAAATTAAACCAGTAAGCAAGGAAGAAGTTGATAAAATAACTGCTGATTTAAATTCGGCAGATTATATTATTGAAAGCATCAAAAAAACAAAAACAAAATCTAACCCGTCAGCACCATTCACAACAAGCACAATGCAACAAGATGCATTAAATAAACTTGGAATGTCGCTTTCAAAAACATCATTTTGTGCCCAAAGTTTATATGAAGGCGTGGATATTGCCGGTGAAGGCAAGATCGCTTTGATCACATATATAAGAACTGATTCAACAAGAGTATCAGCAGATATGATGGAAAGTTCTAGAAACTTTATTTCTGAGAAATATGGCAAGGATTTCATTCCTGCAAAGCCTAATATTTATGCATCAAAGAAAAATGCACAAGATGCCCATGAAGCAATAAGACCAATTTCGATTGAAATGACACCGGAAAGAGTTAAATCTTCATTAAAAGATGAATTATATAAACTTTATAAATTAATTTATGACAGATTTATGGCAAGCCAGATGTCGCCGGCAATTTATGATAATGTGTCAGTGGATATTTCAGCAAATGATTATTGCTTTAGGGCAACGGGAAGAACTGTTGATTTTGAAGGTTACACAGTTGTATATAAAAATTATTCAGATGCGACGGCGGGCGAAGAAAATGCAAAAATTCCTAAGCTGGAAGAAAAAGAAAAGTTAAAATTAATAAAATTAGATACAGAACAAAAATTCACAAAACCACCTGCAAGATTCACCGAAGCAAGTCTTGTTAAAGCAATGGAAGAAAAAGGCATTGGACGCCCAGCAACTTATGCTCCAACAATCACTGTTTTGGCTTTCCGTGGGTATACAATGAAAGAAGGCAAAAGTTTAAAACCAACCGAACTTGGTGAAGCAGTTACCGATTATTTGGATAAATATTTTAAGGGCGTAATTAATGTTAAATTCACTGCAAATATGGAAAACAGATTGGACGATATTGCTGAAAAAGGCGAGCAGTGGCAAGAAGTTATTGCAGCCTTTTGGAATGGTTTTAAAGGTCTTTTGTCGGGTGCAGACAAATATTCATCAGAATTTAAAATAAAGCCGGTTGAAACTGAAGAAGTTTGCGAATTATGCGGAAGTAAAATGCTTTTGCGTGAGGGGAAATATGGCAAATTTTTAGGTTGCTCAAACTTCCCAGAATGCCGAAACATAAAAAAATATGGCGAAAAACCCGCGAATGTAAAGCCTGTTGGTGTTTGTCCAGAATGTGGAAAAGATGTTTTGCCAAGAAAAAGCAAAACTGGACGAATTTTTTATTCGTGCAGTGGTTATCCTGATTGCAAATTTATGAGTTGGGATATTCCAACATCAGAAAAATGCCCGCAATGCAATAATATTCTTTACAAAAAAGTTTTAAAAAGCAAAACTACGATAAAATGCAATAAATGTGATTATGTTAAAGAAATAAGCGAAAAAAACAATGCCAGTGAAAATTAGATTTTAATAAATTTCAGCCAATCAAATTTTAATGTTTTGATATTAAAGTGAATAAATTAAAAAATTGAATAATACTTATTAATTAAAGCAAATTAAATTATAAATATTTTTGATAAAATAATGAAAAAATAATTTAAAATTTTTTGAGCATAAATTTTAAAATTAAACATAAGAAAAAACTAAAGGAGAAATATGGAACAATTTAAAGGCACAACAATATGTGCAATAAGAAAAAATGGAAAAACAGCACTTGCTGGAGATGGGCAAGTTACAATGGCACAAAATATTATTTTTAAAAGTAATGCAAAAAAAGTGAGAAGAATTTATAACGACAAAGTTGTTATTGGTTTTGCCGGTTCAGTTGCAGACGCATTTAGTTTAAGCGAAAGATTTGAAGAAATGCTTAATAAATTCTCAGGCAATTTGATGAGAAGTGCGGTTGAACTTGCTCAACTTTGGCGTTCTGATAAAATTTTGCGTCATTTGGAAGCAATGATGATTGTTGCTGACAGTGAACTTTTGCTCATCATCAGCGGAAATGGAGATGTAATAGAACCTCAAGAAAATATATGTGCAATAGGCTCAGGCGGAAATTATGCATTCGCCGCTGCAAAAGCATTGAATGAAAACACAAAACTTTCTGCCAAAGAGATTGCTTTCAAATCACTTAAAATAGCAAGTGAAATTTGTGTTTTCACAAACGACAATATAATAGTGGAGGAAATTTAAGATGGATTTATCACCGAAAGAGATTGTAGATGAATTAGATAAATATATCATTGGGCAAGCCGAAGCCAAAAGGGCAGTTGCTGTGGCACTTCGAAATAGATATAGAAGAAGTCAACTTCCTAAAGAAATAAGGGAAGAAATAACTCCGAAAAATATAATTATGAAAGGACCGACAGGCGTTGGAAAAACTGAAATTGCAAGGCGACTTGCTAAACTTGTAAAAGCGCCTTTTATTAAAATTGAAGCAACAAAATACACCGAAGTAGGATATGTTGGCAGAGATGTGGAAAGTATGGTGCGTGATTTGGTTGAGATGTCTGTAAGAATGGTTAAAGATGAAAAACAGCATCAAATGGAAAGCAAAGCAAAACCGCTTGTCGATAATAAAATTATTGATGCATTATTCACAAGCAAATTTTCTGAAAAAGGCGATTTGTCGGACACTGAGTTTAAAAATGCCTTAAAAGAAGATTATGAAGCAGGCAAACTTGACGATGCAACTGTTGAAGTTGAAGTAAACGAATCAATGAAACCAATGGGAATGGTCGGCGGGATTGCAGAACTTAATTTGAATGATATTTTTGGCGGATTTATGCCACAAAAGAAAAAAAGGAAAAAAATAACAGTAAAAAGAGCCCGTGAACTTTTGTTTAATGATGAATGCGACAGGCAAATTGACCAAGAAAGTATGAATGCTGAAGCAATCAGACGAGCAGAAGAAGACGGAATAATTTTTATTGACGAAATGGATAAAATAATCGGCAGAAGTGCAACCGATAGTGGACCCGATGTTTCAAGGGAAGGTGTGCAAAGGGATATTCTACCAATAGTAGAAGGTTCGACAGTTGCAACGAAATATGGCAATATAAAAACCGATTTTATCTTATTTATTGCTGCCGGAGCATTTCACATTTCAAAGATTGAAGATATGATTCCGGAACTTCAAGGTCGCTTTCCGATTAAAGTTGAATTATCAAATTTGACTAAAAAAGATTTCAAAAACATTTTATCACAGCCAAAAAATTCAGTGACTTTTCAATATGCAAGCCTTTTGAAAGTTGATAATATTGATTTAGATTTCAAAGATGATGCTCTTGACGAAATTGCTGAAATGGCAGAACAAGAAAACTCGACTAGCGAAAATATTGGAGCAAGAAGGCTTCATACAATCTTGGAAAGTTTGATTGAAGATATATCATTTAATGCAAGCGGGAAACATCCGCTTTCCACAGTTATTATAGACAAAAATTATGTTAGAAAAACATTTAGTGAAACTCGTAAAAAATATGATTTGCGAAAATATGTTCTGTAGAGTTTAATTTGAGTTGCCCGTTTGAAAAATTGACTTGTCCGTTTGAGAATTGAGTTGCCCATTAGACCGATAGATAAGCCCGTTTGACTGTTTGACCACTCGCACAGCTGACGCGCGCTCGCTTTGTCCGTTTGTCTTTCGGCTTGTCCGTTAACTATTTTTCGGCTTGTCCGTTAGACCGTTAGACCAGCCCGTTTGACTGCTTGCCCGCTCGCCCTTATCCGCTCGCTTGGTCCGTTTGAACTGTTCGATTTGCCCATTTGACAGTTGAATTGTCCATTCGACTTATTTGAATTGTCCGTTTGACTGGCTTGCGCCGCTCGCCCTTATCCGCTCGCTTTGTCCGTTTGTCTTTCGGCTTGTCCGTTAACTATTTTTCGGCTTGTCCGTTAGACCGTTAGACCAGCCCATTTGACTGCTTGACCGCTCGCACAGCTGACGCCCGCTCGCTTGGTCCGTTCGGCTTGTTGAGTTGTCCGTTTGAACCGCTTGTTTTGCATTTGTTTAAAAAATTATAAATTCAGTTGACTTTATTATTATTTTATGTAACAATTAATTATATAAATTTTTTAAAAAATGGAGATTTTTGCAAACCTGCAAAAATTCTAATTTTATAACAAAAATAAAGGAGATTTTTATGGAACAGATACAATCAAAAGATTTTAAATCAAGAGTTTTGGAAAACAAAAAGCCAGTTCTTGTGGACTTTTATGCAAATTGGTGCGGTCCTTGCAAAATGCTAACTCCAATTTTGGAGCAGGTCATTGAAGAAAGTAATGGCGAATTTGAAATAATAAAAATTGATGTTGATGAATGTGAAGATTTGTCAAGAGAATTTGGAATAATGAGCATTCCAACATTAATAGTCTTTAAAAATGGCAAACCAGTTAAGAAGGAAATTGGTTTAAGAAATAAATCCGCCATTATAGAAATGATGAAAATATAAATATTTACTTAATGATATTCTAATATTTACTAAAATGTTTTTAATCTAAAATTTGTTATATATTTTTTCTTGTGAGAGTTCCGCTCGCTTTTCATCTAATAATGTGTTTTTTAGCAAAAAGAAATTTTTAACAATTAAGAAAATAAAAAGAATAATAAAAATGCCGAAAATTTCGGCATTTTTTTGTTTTATAGTATTATCAAAGTATTATTTTCAATAAGTCTAATTAGATTAGTTAATTTCTACTGATATTTTTATCAATTTATTACAAATAGTAATTATAATAAATTAAATTCTGCCTATTAAAAATCTTGCCAAATTTGTTCCAATAGTTCAAATTCCTAAATTAATCACGAACATTGGTCGAATCCCACGAGGTGGAAAATCAGTATTAGGAATTACTGGACCTGTAATTACTCCAGATGAATCTATATAATAACTGCAAGTATGGGTAGAAGAGCCATACCAACTTCTTAAACTCCAGACACTAAAATCCGAGGGATTTGTAGTGGTATTAGCAAGATAGGCAGTGTTGGACGCTTGCCTTAAAGTTGGTGTTGCTAAATAATTTGAAGCATGAAAATTTTCCGTTAAAGAATATCCTGCCAAAAGCGAAAAATTTTCATCTAATGTTGTGATAGCGTCACGAAAAGTCGTAAGAGAAACAGTATTAAGAAGATTTTGCTCAACTTCCGTAAAAATCTTATCACTTAATGAGCGCATTTGTGTTTCACAATTACTATATGTATAATCAAAACTAAAATCGGTAATTAATTTTTCACTTATAACAACAATTTGATTTAAAGAAATGTTATTTAATAAGGTTCTATCAATAGTTGCAAGACTTGTATTTGAAAAGTAATCAATACCCAAAGTTCCACCGTCTGTTGGATAATTTTCATCTGTAATAATTATCCAACGAACTGGTTCAACTTTATAATATTTGCTATTTTTTAATACATATTGGATATTTGGATTATTATTATCTCTATAATAATAGTTATTATCTATCCATTGCGTAGTTTGTTGAGTCGCACTTATTGTGCTTGTTGTTCCAACATAACTTTGAGGGGCAGTGCCCATTTCAATGTAGTACATACCACTGTAAGCACCTGCTGTATATTTTCCACCATTAATATTTAATGTACTAAATATTGAATCAAACAAATCAATTTCAATTTGAATTGTGTTTGCATTTAAGCCTTCTAAATTTGTTGATTTAATTTTAAAGGTTAGTAGGCTCGTGGAAGGGCTACCCCCCCCCCCGCAGTTTCGGCAAGTTCGTAATCAGGGTTTGTCACTGTGCTAAATGGGGCGGTTTGTTCGCCTGTGCCAACGAAATCAATGTTCGCCCTAAAATAAACATTTTCGGTTGTGCTATA
>JAQUUD010000021.1 GCA_028694075.1 Clostridia bacterium | reverse complement strand
GAAACTATCTTGACACTTCAGTTTCATTTTTTGTTGTGCTTGCTTGCATTTTTGTTTGTGGATTTGGCACTGGGGCGTTATATTCATTGCCGATTTCAATGTATGCTGATGTAATAACAATGGACAGATTAAAAACAAAACAGAATAACACTGGCATATACAGCGGATTTATGACGCTTGCTTATAATATAGCAAATTCATTTGCACTTTTAATAATCGGAATTGTCCTTGATTTAATCAAATTTAATCCTGAAGAACCAGTTCAGGCAATGAGTGTTCAAAACTGGCTGGGATGCATTGTCTTTATTGGTTGTGCTGTTTCAATAGCGGTGGCATTAATAATCTTTTCAAAGTATACGCTTAAACGTTCTGATGTTTTAAAAGCAAAATTAAAACATAAAGATTTTATTTAAAAGGTTTATATTTTGATAAACCCATAATGAAAATTTAAATAGGGACAACTTTTTAATTTGATTTTCGTCAAATTTTGTGCAAAATAAAGTTATGAAAATATCCCACACAATTTATAAAACGAAAATATAAATAAGAAATTCATTGCTTGCCAAACAATATTGTGATAAAATAAATTTGTGGAAACATTAAAGCAAATAATTCAAAGTAGTTCATTTATTAAATTTGAAAAATTTATTAAGCAAAATAGATTATCTCATTCATATTTTATTAATTCCGAAGATGAAGAGTTTAATAAGCAATTTTGCAAAGCGGTTTCTTTAAAACTGGTTTGTGAAAATTCAGCCAACAATCCGTGCTTTAAATGCGATGGTTGCTTAAAAGTTTTATCTGATTTTCATCCGGATATTTTTGTATATCCGAAAAATGCTGGTGATAATTTTTTAGTTGAGGATAGTGCTTCAATTATTAAAAATGCAAATGTTAAACCAATGATTATAAATTATAAGATTTTTATAATTAACGATATGGATAAATCGACGGTGCAAGCACAGAACAAACTTTTGAAAATTTTGGAAGAATCACCAAAAAATGTTATATTTTTATTAAATTCAACAAATATGAATGGTATTTTGCAAACTATAATTTCACGAACACAAGTTTTTTATTTGGAGCCGTTGAAAGCGGAAGCAATATCAAAAATTTTGCAAGATAAAAACGGCAAAGTTGACTTTCTTGCAGTGAGTTTAGGTAAGGGTTGGCTTGGCAAAACAATTGCATTAACGAGTGAAAAGATTAGTGAAGATTATAACTTTATTTTGGATATGCTGAGCAATATGAAAAGCAGTAAAATGATTATAAATTACATAGGAAAGTTTTCTCAAAAAGGCATTTTCTTAAATAAAATTAACATCTTGCAAGAAATAATGGAAAAAATTTTATATGCACATTTCAATCCGTCGGAAGAACCAAAAATACAAAATCTAGTGAAAGATTATAATGTTGATACAATATATTGTATTTTCAATTTAATTACTCTTGCTAAAAAACAGTTTGAAGCAAATGTTAATGTGAATATAATAACAGATTTTTTGCTTTTTAAAATATTGGAGGTAAAGTATTTATGCAACTTAAAGAAGTAGGCGTTAAATTTGACAACCAACCTAAAATTTATTTGTTTGATGCAAGCAATTTGAATTTAAAAATTGGGGATTTTGTGGTTGCTGAAACAATAAGGGGCTTAGAGTTGGGGAAGGTGGCGACACCTATGAAAAATATTGAAAAGGATAGTAAGGAACCATTAAAAAAATTACATTTGGCAAGTGAAAAAGAAATTGAAACAGCAAATCAAAACAAGATTAAAGCTAAAGAATATATGGTGAAAACAAAAAAAATTGTAAAAAATTTGGGTCTTGCCATGAAATTGATTTCTGCTGATATGATTTTGGATAAAAGCAAAATAATAATAAGTTTTTCTTCTGAAAACAGAGTGGACTTCAGAGAACTTGTTAAAATTTTAGCACAGGAATTTAAAATAAAAATTGAATTAAGGCAAATCGGCTCCAGAGATGAAGTTAAAATATTGGGCGGAATCGGCATTTGTGGAAAGTCGTGCTGTTGCTGTGAAAACACAGGTGATTTCGAACATGTTACAATAAAAATGGCAAAGACACAAGGTTTGTCACTTAATCCCAACAACATTAGCGGGCTTTGCGGAAGATTGCTATGTTGTCTTGCATATGAAAATAGTCAATATGCCGAAGTATTAAAACTAATGCCAAAAATAAATAGCGAAGTAATGACGCCAGAAGGTAAGGGTAAGGTTTTATATAATCATTTATTAAAGAAAAAAGTTTGCGTAAGGGTTAATGATAATTATAGAGATTTTGATTTAAAAGATATAAATTTTTCTAAAAATCAAAATATAACGGACAAAAAATTAGACGGAGAAGAAAATGAATAATCTTCTAAAAAATGATGAAAAATTGGAAGATTTGCAATTAGATGGTTTGCAAATTATTCAAAGTAAAAAGTTTTATCGTTTTACAAGTGATGCTGTAATACTTGCAAATTTTGTATCAGTTGGTTCAAAAGATTTTTTGATGGATTTGGGCACAGGAAGCGGTATTATTGCAATTTTAACTGCATATAAAAACAAACCAAAAAAAGTTTTCGGTATTGAGTTGCAAGAAGAACTTGCTGATATGGCTCGCAGAAGTGTTCAGTTTAATAAACTTGAAAATTTAATTGAAATTATTAATTGCGATATAAAAGAACTTCAATCTGCAAAAATAAGGCAGGAGTTAAATATAAGTGAAGCAGATGTTGTTGTATGCAATCCGCCTTATAAAAAAGCCGGAACTTCGGCTTTAAATAATACTGAAAATAAGAGCATAGCAAGACACGAAGTTGCACTTAATATGGACGAACTACTTAAGGTTGTTAAAGTTCTTTTGAAATATGGCGGGCGTTTTTATGTGGTGTATGACAGTAATAGAACTGCGGAATTGATTTCGAAACTTAAAACTAATAACTTGGAACCTAAAAAAATTTTTTTCACACAACCTAGCCCCGATAATGATGCAACACTTGTTTTTGTTGAGGCAGTGAAAGGTGGAAAGGAAGGTGTTAAAGTATTGCCTGTTTTAATCACAAATGACAAAGATGGCAAGTATTTAGAAAAAATTAAAAACTTAAAATTTTAATTTAAGATTTTTTCAATTTTAAGTTTAAAATTACATAAAAATTGTTGTTTGATGACGAGCATAAAATAGCAGTTAATACACTGATAAAATAATTTAGGTGAGTTCTTATTTGTTAAATAAATTCAATGATTGAATGAGGTTGTTCTCTAATGGTCGGCGGAAGAAAATTTTAGCCGTGGCTAAAATTTTGCAAAACTTTTACAAAGTTTTGCCCGGGCTTTTCAAGCCCGGACTTCCGCCGACCACTTTTTGTTAATTTAACCAACTTTAATTATCATTACTAATGCAACTTATATAAAAAAATTTAACCATAATTACAAATCATATAAAAATATATTTAATAAAACTTACATAAACTTACAAATTAAACAAGCAAGTATTGTCCCAAATAAACTGCAAAAAAGTGCAAGAGGAATTGCATAAGATAAACGCTTTACCGAAGTTTGAGCAAAATAAACCGTTGCAACATAAAAAATTGTTTCACTTGTGCTCATCATAACTGAAGCACATCGTGATATGTAACAATCCGGTCCGTATGTTACAAAAATTTCATTTAGCAGAGCATAACTTCCGCTTCCGGTAAATGGTCTTAACAAAATCAATTCAGTAACTTCAATCGGAATTCCAAGTAAATTAAAAACGGGCGCCAAAAAACTTACTAGAATGTCAGTCAACCCACTTACACGCATAAGTGCAACCATAATCATAATTGCAGTTATAAAAGGAAAAATGCTCAGCACTAAGTCAAAAGCCCCGCGTGCACCTTTTACAAATATATTATAAGTTTCAAGTTTTTTGACTATCGAATAAATCAAAAGCGCTAAAATAATAATGGGAACTAAATAATTGCTTATAAACATTTATTTCCCCCCTTTATCTTTTTTACATTTTTTGCGTGAAAAAATTTTTTCACACAATTTTGCCATTAAAATCCCAAATAAGCAGGTGATAAAGGTTGCAATGATTGTTGGGATTATTATATCGCTGGGGGATTGACTTCCTGATGACGCCCTTAAACCAATTGTAGTCGTTGGCAAGAGTTGTATAATTGTTGAATTGACTATAAGAAGCATTATCATTGCAGGAGTTGCATTTCCGCTACCGTCATCGAGTTTTTTCATTGCTTTTATTCCCATAGGTGTAGATGCATTCCCTAGCCCCAGCATATTTGAAGAAAGGTTTAGGGCGATATATTTTGTGGCTTCTGGGTCTTTGATTTTAAAAAGCCATCTGATTAAAGGGGAGAGCAGTTTTGCAAGTTTCTCTCCTAACCCCGATTGGTCAACAATTTCTAAAAGCCCCATCCAAATAGTATAAATTGCAAGTAACTGGGCGCAAAGTTTTAATACATTCCACGAAGCATCTGTCATTTCTGTTACTAAAACAGACGGATTTGTAAAAGTTAATGCGATGACTGAAACAATCATCATATATGTCCAAATTTTATTCATAAGATAAATATATGAAAATCATAATAATTTTAATTACTTTATTTACAATGGCTCAGGTTTGTTATATAATTTAATAAGGAGTTAAAATTGCTAGTAGATGTTCACGCGCATTTATATGATAAAAATTTAATAAGCAGAATTGATGAGATTATCTTAGAAGCCGAAAAAAATAAAGTTGAGAAAATCATTTGTGTCAGCGACAATCCCACTTCTGCTGAAAAGGTTTTAGATATTTCAAAAAAATATAAGAATATATATGCTTGCATTGGAGTTCACCCCAGCGAAGCACACTTATATAATAATTCATTTGCAAGTTTTTTGGAAAAACACGGACTAGATAAAAAAGTTGTTGCCATTGGTGAGATTGGTTTAGATTATCACTTTCAGCCTTATGATAAGGAAAGCCAAATTTATGTCTTTTTGGAGCAGTTAAAAATTGCTTATTCTCTCAAATTGCCTATTCAAATTCATTGCAGAGATGCAATGAAGGATATGCTGACCTTACTAAATGATAATAAGGATTTATTGAAATACGGTGGGATACTGCATTGTTTCAGCGGTACTCTTAATGATTTAGAAGAAATTAAAAGGCTGGGCTTGAAAATTTCGGTTGGTGGAGTTATTACTTTCAAAAATGCCAAAACTTTTCAGGAGTTAATAAAACAAATACCGATTGAACAGTTAATGTTCGAAACTGATTGTCCTTATTTGACCCCGCACCCGTTCAGGGGCAACATTAACGAGCCAAAATATTTGGCATTAACAGCAGAAAAAGTCGCTGATTTAAAAGAAATGAATTTTTCTGAAGTCGCAAGAATTACAACTGAAAATTCTTTCAAATTATTTAATAAATTAAAATAAGTCTTTTGATTATATTTAAAATAAAGACTGGGCAATTACATTATTAATTATAATTTTTAAATTATATTTTTCAACGATGATAAAATTATTTTATATTTCTAGTATTTAAAATTTCTTTGAATAATATAATAATAAGAATGAGCAATAACTTAAACAAAGAGCCTTTATCTCCTATTAAAGCGAAGAATAAAGCGAAAAATAATTATTGGCGTTGGCCGATAAAAGTTTTTTTTCTTGCTGTTGCTTTGTCATTATTATTTGGGATTATTGGCGAACATTTTATGTCTAGGACAAATATTGTATGGGCAATTATTGTTGTGTTTATATTTATGTTAATTTCAGTTTTTACTGATATGATTGGGGTTGCTGTTGTTGCCTGCAACGAAGCCCCATTTAAAGAAATGACAGCAAAAAAAATTAAAGGAGCAAAGCAGGGTTTATATATCGTTAAAAATGCCGCCAAAATTGCATCTCTTTGCGCCGATGTAATCGGTGATGTGTGTGGTGTTTTGAGTGGGGCGGCAGGAGCGACAATTTTAATTTTTATTATTGCAGATAGTTCAATACTTGCATATCAAACAATAATTGCAAGTTTTATTTCTGCACTCATAGCCGGATTGACAATTGGTGGGAAAGCAGTAATTAAACAATATGCAACAAAGAATAGCACAAAAATTGTTTTACTTATGGGGAAAGTTTTTAGTTGGTTTTCTAAAAGTAAATAATTATTTCATAAAAAATAAGAACAAGTCTGTTTTAATTTCTGCTGGATTTGCTTGCAGAACTTTTTCTTGAATTGCAACTCCTGCTGAAATTTTAAGTTAGAAGAGCAGGGGAGTGGAACTATGAAAATAGTTTAATTTTTTTATGGTTTTAAATCAATTTTAAAATAAATTAATATTAAAGCTTTAAAGTAATTTTTGAAAATTTAAATCAATTTGTATAAAAGTTTATAAATATAAATATCAAAAGCATAAATTTAAAATTTTTTTATATTTATAAAAATTGGCGTGAATAAATATTCAAAATCCGCTTGCATAATTATAAATCGCAATGTATAATAATTAAAACAAACAAAATTATTGTGGATATTTATAAATTTATAAATATGCAAAACCTTTAAAATCTTTTATAAATAAAGGCTTTGCTTAAGTATTGGGAGAAAAAATGGCACGCTCTTCAAGACAATCAAAAATTCTGGAATTAATTTCCACAAAAGAAATTGAAACCCAAGATGAGTTGGTTAATGAACTCAAAAATTTGAGTTTTGAAATTACTCAAGCAACTATTTCCAGAGATATTAAAGAACTTAGACTTATTAAAATTTTATGTTCAGAATCTGGTAAATATAAATATGCAGTTGTTGAAAATGAAAATCAGGCGGTTTCAAATAAATACATATTTGTTTTTAAAGAGGCTGTTATTTCAATAAAAAAAGCACAAAATCTTTGCGTTTTAAAAACAATAAAAGGTATGGCTTCTGCTGTTTGCGGTATTATTGATAAACTTAATCTTGAAAATGTTTTGGGCGCAGTGAGTGGCGACGACACTGTTATGATAATTTTGCCTGACGAATTATATGCTTTAAATACAACGGAAACTCTTTATAAACTTACTTCGTAAAAATTTAATTCATAATCCAACTTAGTTGCGGTGATTTAAAGAAATTAATAGCCAAAATTTTAAACGACTTTTTGAGATAATCTAAATTGTAATTTAATAAAATATGGTGTTTGAAATGATAAAGCAGTTAAAAATTAAAAATTTTGCCTTAATAAAAAATTTGGAACTTAAATTTAAATCCGGATTTAATGTTTTTATTGGCGAAACAGGTTCAGGTAAGAGTATTATTATTAATGCTTTATCTTTTGTTTTGGGCGGGAAAGCAAACAAGGCTCAAATTCGAAGCGGTGAAAATGAAATTTTCGTGGAAGCGGTTTTTGAAAATCTTGGAAAAATGTCAAAACTTACATTACAAGAATTAGGACAGCCCGATGAAGAAATTATCATTTTAAGTCGTAAATATGATGCCGATGGAAAAACAGAGTGCAGAATAAATGGAAACATTACAACACTTTCAATGCTGAAACGACTTGCTGAAACGCTTGTGGATTCTTATGGTCAGCACGACAGTCAAATTCTTTTAAAAACCAGCAACCATATTGAAATTTTGGATAGTTATAAGCCTGAATTATTATTAGAATTAAAATTGCAACTAACCGAACTAATGAGTGAATATAAAAAATTAAATAATGAAATAAATAAACTTGGCGGGAGTTTTGAAAATCGAGAACGATTGCTTGATTTGCTTGATTATCAAATAAATGAAATCGAACAAGTCAATCCCAAACTTGGGGAAATTGAAGAGATTGAAAGCCGGCTTTTAGAAATTAGAAATTCTGAAAAAATTGCAAACTCATTAAAGGTTTCTTTTGAAAATCTTGAAGGAAGTAACTCGGCAATCCAATTTATAAAAAATTCTGTTAAGTCAATTTCAAATATAACTCAATACAACCAGAAATATGAAGATGTTATACAACGCTTGAATTCTGCAATGTATGAAATTCAAGATCTGGCTGAAAATCTTAAACAAGAATTAAAAAATAAGACATACAGCGATTTTGAACTGGAAGAACTTGATGCTCGACTTGACAAACTTAAAACCTTGAAAAAAAAATATGGAAGTAATATTGAAGAAATTTTGCAATTTTTAGAAAAATCAAAAACCGAATTAGATAAACTCAAAAATGTTGATAGCGAAGTTGAAAAATTAAATTCAAAATTAAATCTAGTTAAACTTAAACTTAAAACAAAATCATTGGAATTGTCGGAACTAAGAAAAGCATTAGCAGTTGAAATTGAAAAAAATATAAAAAATGAACTGTCTTATATTGGTATGAAGAACGCTAATTTCAAAGTAAGTTTTGCAAATAATGCACTTGACGAAGAAAAAGAAAACTTTACAAATAATGGTATTGACAATGTGGAATTTTTATTTTCAGCAAATATAGGTGAAAGTTTAAAACCGCTTATTAAGACAATATCAGGCGGGGAAATGAGTAGATTTATGCTTGCATTAAAAAACATAATTGCATCTAATGATGGTGTTGAAACACTTGTTTTTGACGAAGTTGATTCAGGAATAAGCGGGGAAATTGGCTCAGCAATCGCCGAACGCGTTGCTTTGTTATCAAAAAAATTTCAGATTTTATGTATAACCCACTTACCTCAGGTTACCGCAATGGCAGAAAATTATTTTTATGTATATAAAATGTCGGACGAAAATTCAACACAAACATTTGTTAAAACACTTGATGAAGAAAATTTATATCCGATACTAGCGAAATTATCAGGCAACAAATTTAAAACAGAAATTGCTTTGGCACACGCAAAAGAACTCAAAAGTTGGGCTAATGATTATAAGAAATATAAAATAAGCAAATAAGCAATGCTTTTAAATTATTAAAACGCTGATTTTTTAAAATTATTATACTTAATATTAGTTCAATTGCGAAAATTATATATTAACTCACACAATTTATTAAAAACCTCTTGACATTTGGTTGAAGATTTTATATAATTAAAAAGTCTTTTTAAAGGCTTTTTTTGTGATATTAGCCCATTACTTTGAAAGTTTCTTTTATTTAAGTTTATAAACTTAAAGGCAATTATTTTTAAAGGAGAAACATATGAAAACATTTATGGCAAAACCTGACGATATTATAAGAAAATGGTTTGTTATTGATGCCACAAATATTCCGCTTGGTCGATTAGCAACTGCTGTTACAGAACTTTTAAGCGGAAAAAATAAAGTTATATATACGCCTCATATGGATTGTGGCGATTTCGTGGTAATTATAAATTCGGACAAAATTAAACTGACCGGAAATAAACTTGAAACCAAAAAATTAATCTGGCATACCGGATATATTGGTGGTTTAAAGGAAGTTAATTATAAAACATTAATGCAGAAAAAATCACCAAAAGCATTAATGCAAGCGGTTAAAGGAATGCTTCAAAAAAATTCACTTGGCAGAAAACAGATTACAAGGCTCAAAATTTTTAAAGGAATGGAGCATGATCACGAGGCTCAAAAACCAGAAGTTTTTACAGTAAAAGGAGCAAGAGAATAATATGGAAGAAAAGAAAATCGCTAAGAAAAGTCCTAAAACATATTTCTTAGGAACAGGAAGAAGAAAAAAATCAATTGCACGTGTGTTTTTATCACAAGGCAATGGACAAATTACAGTTAATGATAAAGATATAAACGAATATTTTCCTCTTGAAACTTTGAAATTAATTCTTCGTCAACCACTTGTTTTAACAAATGCAACGCAAAAATATGATATAAAAGTTAATGTAAATGGAGGCGGATTAACCGGACAAGCAGGAGCAATATGTCACGGAATTTCAAGGGCACTGGTAAAAGTCGACGAAACTTACAAAGCCGAACTTAAAAAAGCAGGCTTTTTAACAAGAGATGCAAGAATGAAAGAACGTAAAAAATATGGTCTTAAAAAAGCAAGAAAAGCATCACAGTTTACCAAAGGTTAGAAAACTTAAAACATATGCCAACTGCATATGTTTTTTATTTCTTTTGGCTTGAAAATTTGTTATTGAATCATGCTGTTGAATAAAATTATAAAAGTCAATATGGGAATGAATAGTAACATACTACTATAATTATTAACAAAAACACAGCATACAGTATTATGTAATAATATTATCTACAATATATAGTGTGAATAATAATTTTTGTTTTAACATATAAATGTTTTAAAAAAACAATATTGATAGTGCTCTTTAAAATTTTAATTGAATATAGTAATTAATTTTAAGATAATCAGTTGACCTAGAAAACATAATGTTTTATAATATATAAATGAAATATAAAAGAATAATGGGCATTGATTATGGAGATAGACGAATCGGGATTGCTTTAACAGATTTAATGCAAATTATTGCAAGTCCCTTTGAAGTTTATAAAACTGTGAATGAAAATATTGATATTGAGTATATTTGTAATATGATTAAATCTCAACAAGTTGAAACAGTTGTGATTGGATTGCCTTTGAATATAGACGGTTCGGAGGGAGAGCGTGCCAGAAAAACTCGCCACTTCGGCTTGAAAATTTCTGAAAAAATTAATGATGCAAATATAATTTTTCAAGATGAGAGATTAACCTCAGTTGAAGCAGAAGATATTTTAAGCAATGCTAAAATTAAACCTAAAGATAGAAAAAGTTTAATTGATAAATTATCTGCTTGCATAATACTAGAAAATTATTTAAATGAAAGGAGAGAAAATGAAAAAAGAAACGGTTGATGAAAAAAATGATGAAAATATTTTAGATGTGTTATTAGATGAGGAAAATGACTCACCAATAACATTATATGACGAAAAAGATAAGGCAATTAAGTTTGAACAAGTTGCAATAATTCCTATTGATGAAAAACTTTATGCAATTTTAAAGCCAATTGATGAAATGGAAGGTGTTGCGGAAGATGAAGCCCTTGTTTTTTTGATTGATGAAAAATCTGAAAAAGATTCTCAACTTATTGTCATAACAGATGAAACAATTGCAATGCAAGTATTTGACGAATATTATAAATTATTAGAAAGCATTGAAGGCAATAAAGATGAACCTAAACAAGACAAGTAAAATATATATGATTGTTTTAAATTAAAATGAGATTTAAACTAAAATTATATTATTTCCTAACTGGTTAAATGAATGATAAAATAGCCCGAGTTTTTTAATAAATCCTTGGCTATTTTTTAATTTATTATTTTTTAATTTTGTGTCATTCTTTATCAAAAGTTTTTTAATTTATACTTTTAATTATTATAATAAATTAATTTATATTCTAGTTTTTAAAAAATTATCATACTTTAATATATGAATATTTTTAATTATTTAGGTGAATTAAAAAAGGAATTAAAAATACCGGACAATATTTTTAAATCATATAATCTGATAAACATTTCGGGCAATTTGTTATATGTGGAAGGGCATTTGGGACTGATTATTATCTCCACAGAAATGGTAATTTTTAAAGTTAAAAACGGCAAAATTGAAATAAAAGGCAAAGGACTTTTTTTGAAAACTTTATCACAAAATACTTTGGTTATTCAAGGCAAAATATATAAAATTGAGGTTTTTTAAGTAATGAAGATAGGGTCTTTGCTTAATATTGAGATTGCCGGTTTAAATCAAGAAAAAATTTTTAATAAATTTGTTGATATGGGAATTGAAATTGTTGATTTAATTAGAAGTTCTCATTCAACTGCCTCTTTTTCAATTCAACCTAATGATTTGATTAAAGTCAAAAAAATTTTAGAACAAAATCAAATTGCAATTAACAGCATCAAAAAGCAGGGCTTTATAAAATATTATTCAGCGATGCTTTTGCGTGTTGGGATTTTGATTGGCTTTTGTTTATCAATAATATTACTTTTTATTTCAAATTATTTTATTATAAATATAAGGATTTATGGCAATGAACAATTAAGCACAGTGGATATATTGAACTTTTTGATGCAAAATAATGTTAACTCTTTTACATTAAAAAATTCGGTTGAAAGTGATGAACTGGAAATTTTATTAATGAAAAATTTTGACAAAATTAGTATGGTTAGTATTATTAAAAAAGGTGCAACACTAATTGTAAATATAAAAGAAAAAATACCTGATGGCAATGAAACTGATTTTGAAAATATTGTTTCCGAATATAACGGGAGAATAACTGATATCAGATTAATTAGCGGTACTCTAAAAAAGAAAGCAGGGGATATCATAAAAGTTGGAGATATTTTGGTTGAGGGTTCGTTTATTGATTCCTTTAGTCAAAAACAAAAAATTACACCTCAAGCAGAAATAAAGGCAGAAGTTTGGTTCGAAGAAAAAATTATCCATTATGAAAAAAGCATTGTAACCGAGTATACTGGAAATGAAATTAAATTGCGTTCAATAATGCTTTTCGGTTTAGAATTATTTAGTAATTTTTCCGGAAAATCATTTGAAAAATTTGAAGTGAAAGAACATTACATTGAACTTAAAAATGTTGTTTTACCTTTAATAATAAAATGTTCAATTATTAAAGAATTGAGGACTTTTGAAAAAATTTCTCAGTTTGAAGATGTTAAAGACGAATTAATTGAAGAATGTAAGCAAAAAACTTTACAAAGATTAGGCAGTAATGATATAATTAAAAGAGAAAAATGTACTGTGACGCCCGGTGCTGGATTTACTGTTGTGAGTTATTTAATGATTGTTGAAAAAGAACTTTGCTAATATTAAATAGTAAATAAGCAAAGTTTGGCGACTAAACGCTTACAATGAAGCAGTTTATATGAATTAAGGTAAAATAACTCAATATTTAAATTTTTAAATATGATTTAATTAAAATCAAATACTAATGAAAACACAAATTAAGGAGAAATATGAAAATATATTTTCAAAATTTTGGATTGCAATGTTCAATAAAACATAAAATTAAAAAAATATTATCTTCTGCACTTGATGAAATTTCACTGGAATTTAAAGGCTTTTCAGTTAATGTTGCTCTTTTATCGGAAGCGGAAATACATCAATTAAACAAACAATTTAGGGATATTGATAAGTCAACAGATGTGTTATCTTTTCCGTCTTTTGAATTGAACAAAGGCAAAAATTTCGATTACAAAAATATGGTGAAAGAAATTAATAAAAATGACGGTTTGATATGTTTGGGAGATATTGCAATTTGTAGGAAACTAGCGAAAGAACAGGCAAAATCATTTGGACATTCTTTCAAAAGAGAAGTTTGTTTTTTGGCACTTCACGGTTTTCTTCACATTTTAGGATTTGATCACTTGACCGAAGATGATGAAAATGAGATGAATCAAATTTCTGAAAAAATTTTAAATGTAAATAAGATTAGAAGAAAATGATTTTTTAAATTTTATGCAAAGTAAAAATTGTTAAAATAAATAAATATAGGAAAAAGGAAATAAGATAGTGTATAAGTGCGGATTTATAGGGATAATCGGAAAAACAAATGCGGGGAAAAGCACATTAATTAATTCCTTGGTGGGGCAAAAAGTTGCGATTGTAACGCCAAAAAAACAAACAACTCGTGATAATATTTTAGGAATTTTAACAGATGAGAAGCATCAACTGATTTTTGTTGACACGCCGGGTATTCACAAAACAAAAAATCAATTAGATAAACTAATGATGTATAATGTAAGAAGTGCGGTCGCTTCGGTTGATATTATTTTTTATGTTATTGATGGCAAAAAAAATTTAGAAAACCAAGAAATAGAAAATATAATCAAATTCGCTAGCGAAACCCCAACGATTGTTGGCATAAGCAAACAAGATATAAACAAGCAGGAAAATGTCGCGAAAATTATTGAAATCTTAGCGGAAATTAAAAACTTAAAAGCAGTTATACCTTTTTCTTCAATCAAAAATTTAAATATTGAATTAATTAAAAATGAAATTTTAAAACTTTTGCCGGAAAATGAAGAAAAAAATTTTTATTATGAAGAAGATGTTTACACCGATAAATCCGTACGCTTTATGACAAGCGAGATTATAAGGGAACAAACATTTTTGTCATTGAATGATGAATTGCCTTATGGAGTTGCGGTTATAATTAAAAGATTTGAAGAAAAGTCAAAATTAATAGTGATTGATGCTGAACTGGTTTGTGAAAAATTAAGTCATAAAAACATTATAATAGGTAAAGGTGGTCTAAAGATTAAGGAAATTTCCACTAATGCACGAAAAGAACTTGAAAAAATGCTGAATAATAAAGTTATGCTAACAATTTGGGTGAAAGTAAACAAAAATTGGCGTCAACTTGAGTCTTTAACTCTTATTAATTAAAAAACTTTAAAAATTATTTGCTTTAATAAAAATTAGCGTTTATAATAACTTATGAAAGATAGCATATAATATAAAAGGAGAGTTATTATGAAGAATTCAAATAAAATAAATAATAATTTGCCTTTATATAAAATTGATGTTGTTGAAATTGTTGAAAGCTTAGCTAAAAGGGCAGTTGATCCTTTAAACAAATTTTCTTACTGGATTTTGGCACAGTCATTGAAAAATAAATGGATTAGTCCTTTTATAATAGATTATTTAATTGTTGTTGAAAGAGCAAAGCATTTAACAAAGAAGTCTGAGTTTTTAAAAGGGTCAGTAGAAGATAAATCAACTGAAATAAAGCAGGATAAAAAATCACAAATTCAAACTGTGAGAACAGAAAAAGAAGAATCAAAAACAAGACAAACCTTAAATTCTGGCAAAGTCAAAAAATCGCCTGAACATCATCTTGAAAGATAATAGTGAATATTGTAAACTCGTTATTTAAAAATATCATTGATTTGAATAAGAGCAGGGCATTTAAGAAAATTAACAAATTGTTGGTTAAAATTGGAAGAAAAATTTAAAGGTATTGTAATTAGTTCAAAAGACTATAAAGATAAAGATAAAATTGCAACAATTTTTAGTCTTGAAAAAGGGCTTATTAATGTGGTGCTAAAAAGTGTCAAGAGTTTTAAAGCAAAACTAAAAATTGCAAAAGAACCTTTTTGTTTCGGTGAGTTCTTAGTTGTAAATAAAAACGGCAATAATTTGCTTATTGATTGTAATATTATTGACACTTTTCATAATTTGTCACAAGATATTGATAAATATATTGAAGCAAGTGCTATATTTAGCATAATAAAAGATATTAACGCTTACGGTCGGCAAGATGTTGCATTATTTTTGGAAACATTAACTGCTTTTAAATGTCTAGCCTACGAAAGCCCGCCGAAATCTTTTGTCCTGATAAAATTTCTAATAAAAATATTTGAAACAATGGGTTATAAATTAAATTTGCATAATTGTGCCATTTGTGGTGACAATTTTTTTGGAAAAAAATTTTTTTGTTTGGATACTGGCGAAATATGTTGCATTGCCTGCAAACCATTAAATTGCATTGAAATATCTCCTAAAATTCACACAATTCTGCGAATAATCTCAAACACGGAATATAGCAACTTATCAACGCTTAAATTTGACATAAATGACACTTTAAATTTGCTGGAATTAAATTATAAGTTGAGATTCAATAGGGAAATATTGAACCTAAATAAATTTAATTAGTAAAATAATTAATATTTTTGATAAATTAGATCTTTAGATATATTGTCCGCATTTGTAGAAAAATTTTGGCCTCTACTTTTAGTAGATAAAAAACTTTTCTAATTGCTTGACAATTTTTTTTCACTGTTCTACACTGATATTAGAATTTATTAAATAATAAAGGATTTAGTGGGCTTAACCGCTTAAATTCTTAATAATATATAAAATAAAAATAGTTCGTTAAAATCGCCTTATTTATTTGATAAGTTAATTTATTAAAAGCAGGTAAAAAATAATGAGCAATAGTATATTAGCCTTAATTGACTCTTCTATTGTCTCAGTTTTTGTGGGTGTTGGTGCCTTAATTCTTGGTGCTGTTATTGGATTATTTATTACAAGGATTATAGTTAATAAAAAAATATTAAATAATAAAACAACTGCTGCAAAGTTGCTTGAAGAGGCATATGCAGAAGCAAAAACTGTGAAAAAAGAAGCCCTTTTGGAAGCTAAAGAAGAAATGCATCATCTTCGAATTGACCTTGATAAAGAAATAAAGGAAAGACGTCTTGAAATTCAAAAAGCCGAAGATAGAATTGTTCAGCGTGAAGAATTTATTGATAAAAAAGAATTATCGGTCGACAAAAAATCTGAGCAAATAGAAGAAGTTAAACAGGAAACATTCGAATTAAAAACTAATTTAGAAAAGAAAATTGAAGAAAATAAATTAAAAGAAAAGAAAATAATTGAAGAACTGGAAAAAGTTTCTCAATTAAAAAAGGAAGATGCAAAAAGTTTATTAATTAAAGAAATCACAGAAGATGCCCGAAAAGATGCAATTAAATTTGTAAAAGAAATTGAAAGCAAGTCGCAAGAAGAGGCTAACAAAAAAGCCAAGAATATTGTGACCTTGGCAATACAAAAGTGTGCAACTGATGTCACTTCTGAAACGACAGTTTCGGTTGTTTCAATTCCAAATGATGATATGAAGGGCAGAATAATCGGACGTGAAGGTCGAAATATTCGTGCAATTGAAAATGCTATGGGCGTTGATTTAATTGTTGATGACACGCCGGAAGCCATAACAGTATCTTGCTTCGACCCAGTAAGGCGTGAAATCGCAAGACTTTCACTTGAAAGATTGATTTTGGACGGAAGAATTCACCCAACAAAAATTGAAGAAATTGTATCAAAAGTTACAAAAGAAATTGAGCAAACCATAAAACAAGCGGGGGAAGATACAGTTGAAGAGGCAAATGTATTTGGTATTCATCCTGAACTTGTTAAAATTTTGGGGAAATTAAAATATAGAACGAGTTATGGTCAAAATTGTCTTAAACATTCACTTGAAACTTCATTTATTGCTGGATTATTAGCGACTGAATTAAATGCTGATGTAAAACTTGCCAAACGTGCAGGTTTGTTGCATGACATTGGCAAGGCTTTAGATCACGAAGTTGAAGGAACTCATGTTTCAATCGGCATTGAATTGGCTAAAAAGTATAAAGAATCCCCAGCAGTTATTCATTGTATTGAGGCGCATCATTTTGGAGTTGATTTTAACAGCATTGAAGCAATATTGGTTCAGGTTGCAGATTCAATTTCAAGTTCAAGGCCGGGGGCAAGAAAGGCAACATTAGAAAACTATGTTAAACGACTTGAACAACTTGAAGAAATTTCAAACTCGTTTAAAGGTGTTGAAAAATCTTATGCAATTCAAGCGGGCAGAGAAATCAGAATTCTTGTTAAACCAAATGAAGTGTCTGATGAAACAGCGCATTTTCTTGCGGGAGATATTGCTAAGCGAATAGAAGAAGAAATGGATTATCCGGGTCAAATTAAAGTTAATGTGATAAGAGAATCTCGCTTTATAGCAACAGCAAAATAATAAATTACTTCATTTTATTATTTTAATTAAAACTAAAAAAATTGTTTAAAAAAATAAATCATTAACTTTATATTTAGAAAGGTGTTTCGAAAATTATTTGAATTATAATAAATAAAAACCAGCAGGATAGAAGTGTTTTGCTGGTTTCATTTTTTTGGTGTAATGCACTAATAATTTATATATTAGATTAATTTAATTTTGATTTTGTTTAAAACTTAAATGTACATAGTTTATATTTCTATTATTATTTTTTTAAACTAATTTTTTTATAAATCATTGTATTTAAAATATATATAGCAATTAAATTTAACAAAAGTATTGAAGGGTATATGAATGTTGTTGCATACTCTGATATATTCAAATAAGTAAGTCCTAAAAGCATATTTATGGAATAAATAAGGGTTATACCAACGATTATTATTAGCAAATCAATCCATATTGGGCTTATTTTTATCTCCGTTATAATTTTACTTTTTTTAGTTAGAACCATTAAACCACAATAAATTGGTTTAATTAAAAATATCGCTGGAATTATAATGTATAATTCTGAATAAATAATAGGTAAGTCCAAATAATTGAAGATTAAGTAACAACTCAAAGATTCTAACGAAATTAAAACAAATAATATTAAAAATTTTTTTAAACTTGCCTTGTAATGATCAATATAATTTAAAGGCGATTTGTGAGCACTTTGTTCAGTATCTTGGGTTTTATATGTAGAAAATTTAACATTGATACCTTCATAATAATTTTTCAGTTCTTCAAATGTTGGAGCAGAGGAAGAAAGAGAA
This sequence comes from Clostridia bacterium, assembly GCA_028694075.1. Classification (GTDB taxonomy): domain Bacteria; phylum Bacillota; class Clostridia; order Christensenellales; family UBA1242; genus UBA5489. Next base: position 1,994 of record JAQUUD010000021.1, on the reverse strand, counting down.
TTTTTGTTTTTTACAGTGCTACTTTTTTTATAAAGTTCGTTAATCATTTCAGTATGCCCATATTCAGGATTAGGTTTAAGTTTTAAAGATTCTTTTTCATTATCATCATTTAACCGCAAAGGATTAATTTTTCTAACTTTTGGCATTTCTTCAGATTTATATTTTTCAGTAATAAAAATTCCGCTTTCTATTTCATTAATTTGCTTTTCATTATCGGCTGACAATCTGAAAACATCAATATTTGGTGTGTTTTCAATTGAATTATTGTGCATATTATTATCTGCAATTTTTGGACTGTCAATTATGTCTGAATTATTATTACTTTTTTCAGTTATTTTTTTATCCGAACTAACACTTAAAATTTTGCTTGAATTACCTTTAACTATTTCGGCAAAACTTTGATTTGCAGGTTTACATAAATTGATTTCCGCATTAATATTAAATTTTTTTGTTGTTAAATCAATATTTTTATCAAAAATATTCAGTTGGTTTACCATTTCATTATCTGGTTTTTCGTTTGCAAGTTTATCTGACCGAATTTTTAAAATCGATGAATTCAAGAATGAACTTTGATGGGGCAGATCATTATTAATTTTTACTGGCGAATCATTATCACTGCTAATATATGATTCATTGCTGATTGTTGACTTATTTTCAGATGTTGACAATTCTTTTGATTTTAAGTTTGAGATATTCAAACTAGGTTCTTCTTTTTCTGAAATAAAAACTTGGTCCAGATGTTCAACGTGATTTTTGCCCAAATCGCTTAAACTATAGTAATGCCGTCTTCCACCTATGTTACCATCTTGCCAATACGAAGTAATATAGCCTTGTTTTTCCATACGGGATAATGCGCTATAAAGGCTGGGTTGCTTAATAATTAAGGTGCCGTTTGATTTTTCTTTTATTTCTGAAAGTATTTCATATCCGTATTTATCACCTTCAGTAAGAACAGATAGTATGATTGTAGAAAGTTGTCCTCTGGGTAAATCATTCAAACTCATTTCAATACCTCACTTTACTATCAATATATTTTAATTATAATCACAATATGATAAAAAGTCAAACAAAGAACATACTATGCAAATTGCATAATATTTGCATAGTAATAAAATAAAAGACGAATTATGTCAAAAACAAAAAGTTTGTTACTTATAGAAGGCTGTGCTGAAAGATTATTTTTAGAAATTGCATAATAATTTTTTTAAAATATTTTTGATGCGGTGCCGTTTAGATTAAATCTAGGCAAGAGCAGTTTTAAAGCGTTTTATTCTAATTGCAATGAATAAAGACATCACTTAAATTAAACTAAATCGATTTAAAATCAATTATGAATTATTGTAATAATAAAAACCTACAAGAGTTATTATAAAAAATTTAGAAATAATTCGTAGTTTTGCAAAACAAATAGTATGTAAGATACAAACTTTAAAATTTTCTTAAATGATGTTTTTCAAATTAAGTTTTAAATTATAATATATAGTTTATTTTGAAGTTTTAATTAATTAAGCATTAGTAATTTTATTGATTTATTTAAATAAAGTCACATCTATTCGCAAAACTTGGCTTTTGCGAATAGATGTGGCTTGCAATAAACAAATGAAATCAATGCTCTACACTGCAAAATAAATTTATCCTACTTTGTTTATTTTAAATATTGTTAAGGAATTTTTATTATTTTATAATTTTTCTTTGCTTTTCATCACAAGTTTATCACATAAAAAACCCGCTTAACTTTTAATTAACCAGTTAAGCGAGTGTAAGTTAAAAAAATAAATTTATTCATTAAATTCCCCACTCTTGTGGAGTTGTTTTTATCATTTTTAAAATGTGAACTAAGTTTCTTCTCTTTTTGAGTGTAATTCTTTAGTCTAAGAAATGATTGTGGTCGAGGGTGGAGATGAGGGTTTTGTGCCTATTTCTTATTATTCTGATTCCGCAGATTAAACCTATTATAAATATTACTGAGATTGCCCCAATAATTATCATAAACC
>JAQUUD010000020.1 GCA_028694075.1 Clostridia bacterium | reverse complement strand
ATTAAACAAATCATACATCAATAATTTTTGCACTTGACAGATGAATAAACAAAATGAGAATAAAACGTTCAGTAAATGCTCTAAAGAAAAGAAGAGCAATATTAAAACAGGCAAAAGGATTTTGGGGAGCAAGAAGCAAGTTATACCGCGTTGCAAGAGAGGCGGTTATGAAAAGCCACAAATATGCTTACAAAGGTAGAAAATTAAGAAAAAGAGATTTTCGTTCACTTTGGATTATCAGAATTTCAGCAGCCTGCAAATTAAATGATATTTCATATAGTAGATTTATGTTCGGATTAAAACAAACAGACATTGAATTAAACAGAAAAATGCTTGCTGAAATAGCGGTTAAAGATGAAAAAGCTTTTGCCGATATTGTTAATAAAGCAAAATCAGTATTATTAAAACATTCTAATTAAATGTAATGCGAAAGTTTTTTATTAATGTTTAAAAAATAAGATTATTAAAAGATGAATTTATAAATAAATTTGAAGTTTATGTAAATTGATTTCAAAAAGAAAATAATTGTAAATTTTAAATTTATAATAAAATTTAATAAAATCATATGAAAATAATAAAATCATTGAACAATGAAAAAATTAAAGAATTAAAAAAACAAAAAGCAAATGATAAAAGTTTGCTTTTTTTGGATAGTCCGAAACTGGGAGAAGAGGCTTTTAACTCAGGAATAAAACCGTATCATATTTTAATAGATGAAAATAAATTTTTGAATTTAAAAAAAGAATTTGATTTTATAAATAAATTAGATGAAAATCTTATTATATTGGTTGATGAAAAAATAATAAAAATCTTTTCAGATGTTATAACTTCACAAGGCTTCGTTGGGATTTTCAAATCGAAAAATTGCGGTTTAAAAAAACCGAAAAAGTATTTTCTTGTTCTTGACAATGTGCAAGATGCCGGCAATGTGGGAACACTTATCCGAACTGCATTGGGTGCTGGTTTCAATGATGTTTATTTGTTAGATTGTGCAAGCGTTACAAACATAAAAACGATACGAAGTTCAATGGGCGCGGTTTTCAAACTTAATGTATATGAAACCACAATGCAAAATTTTATTGATTTTGCAAAATCAATTTCTCAAACATTGTACGGAACTGATATGAAGGGAGAAAACATATATAACTTTAACTTTACGCTTCCGTGCGGTGTTGTGCTTGGAAACGAAGGCAAGGGAATAAGAGCGGAAATGAGAAAAATTTTGCATAATACAATTTCAATTCCAATTGAGCCGAAACTTGAAAGTTTGAATGTGGCAGTTGCAGGTGGGATAATAATGTTTGAAATAAATAAAAGGGGTGAGGCAAATTTTTAATTAAAGTTTGCGGGTGGAAAATATGAGTGGACATAGCAAATGGCATAATATACAGGCAAGAAAAACAAAAGGCGATGCAGTAAGAGGAAAAACTTTTACAAAATTATCAAGAGAACTTGCGGTCGCAGTTAAAGAGGGTGGACCAGACGTAGATTCAAATCACAGGCTTAGAGATGCAATCACAAAAGCAAAGCAAAATAATATGCCAAGTGACAATATAACAAAAGCCATTAAAAAGGCTTCCGGTGATTTGGGTTCAGTTAACTTTGAAAATATAATTTATGAAGGTTATGGCATCTCCGGTTCGGCAGTTATTGTTGAATGTTTAACCGATAACAAAAACCGAACGGCTGGCGAAGTGCGTCATAGTTTTGATAAATATGGTGGAGGATTGGGTGCAAACGGCTGTGTTTCTTTTCTTTTCAAAAGAAAAGGCGTGATAATAATTGAAAAGAAAGACGGAATGAACAGCGATGAAATTTTTATGCAGGCACTTGAAGCAGGAGCAGAAGATATACAAGAAGATGAAGATGCATTTGAAATTTATACAACCACAGACAGTTTGAAAAATGTTGCAAATGCGCTTGAAAATTCAGGACTAACTTTGGCGTCACAGGAACTTGAATTAATTCCTGATATATATGTTGAACTTGATGAGAAAAAAATGTTAAGTTTTGAAAAAATGATTGATGCACTTGAAGACCTTGATGATGTTCAAGAAATTTATCATAATGTTAAAATGAATGAAAGTTTGGAAAATGACAATTAAAATTTAAACTAGGTTAATTAGTTAAAGATATAATTCTTAAAAAAGAATACATATTATGTTTTAAAATTAATACTTTATTAAAAAAAACAGCAACGCCTTTGTGCCCCTCTCACCGGCACAAAGCCAGTTGCTTTTTGTTTGTCATACAAACCACATAATTAAACACTTTCTATAAATTGTTTTACATTTAAGAAATCATTGTTATCAAAATAAATTAATTAATTATGTCAACGGTTGCTTTTTCAGCAAATTTTATATATAATCAAATATGAGAATTTTAGGCATTGACCCCGGATATGGAATTGTTGGCTATGGCATAATTGATGTTGAAAATAATAATATTGGCATTGTTGAATTTGGCGCAATAAATACATCAAAAGATGAACGGTTTCCAAAACGGCTGGATATAATCGCAAATACTCTTGAAAATCTCTTGAAAAAATATAAGCCCGAAGAAGTTGCGATTGAAGAATTATTCTTTTTACATAACATTAAAACTGCAATACCTGTTGCAGAAGCACGCGGAGTAATTATTCAAACTTGTTTCAAATATTGCGAACGGATTTTCGAATATACTCCACTTCAAATTAAGCAGGCTTTAACCGGCGTTGGAAGAGCGGAAAAACATCAGGTTCAGTATATGGTTAAAAACATACTGGGTTTGGAAAAAGTGCCGTCGCCCGATGATGTTGCAGATAGTCTAGCAGTCGCACTTTGCCACAGTCAAATTAATTCGGCATTAAACAACAATTTAATTTAGATTGCTTTTTGGGTTAATAATTTAAACGAATTTTTAAATTTTTAAATAAAAATCAAAAAACTAATTCAAATTCATCAAATACAATTAACAATATATCAAAATTAAACAACTGATGAAAACAAATATCTAAAAATTCTATTAAAAATTATTACAGATTTGCAAATTCATTGTTATAGGAGAAAATATGATTTCATATATAAAAGGTCAAATCGTTTCAAAACAGGACGGAAGCGTTATAATTGAAACAGGCGGGATAGGTTATGAGATTTTTGTGTCCAATAACACTCTTGTAAGTATTGGAGATGCCGGCGAAAATTGCCTTATATACACACATATGCATATGCGTGAAGATGGCATAATTCTTTATGGGTTTTCCTCAACGGAAGAAAAAAACTTGTTCAATTTACTAATTTCAGTTTCCGGAATTGGTGCAAAACTGGCGGTTGGCGTTTTATCCGGAATGAAGTTGTCTGAACTTATACTTGCAATTGCCGGAGAAGACACTTGTGCTCTTCAAAATATAAAAGGTCTTGGCAAAAAAACAGCAGAGCGGATTATCCTGGAATTAAAAGAAAAAGTTAATCCGATTAATTATATTGAAACAACTTTTGCTTCAGCAGATGCACTTAGTGCAGTTGAAGAAGCAGTGCAAGTGCTGTTATCGCTTGGCTTAACAAGATATGAAAGCATAAAACTTGCAAAAGAAAATTCAGATGAAAATAAAACAGCGGAAGATATTGTTAAAAATGCTTTAAAAAATATGGCAAAATAAATTTTGATTTTCTCTTTATTATTTAAGCGTTCAGAATTGAAAATGTAATTAGATTGAAACAAAGGAAACAAAAGAGTAAAAATAAAATATAATTGATTAGCAAAAGACAATTAATTTGTTAGGCAAAAAAATAAAATCAAATGCAAAAGCAGGTAAAAATGGAAAATAATAGGTTTGTTTCAAGCACAAAAATATTAAGCGATTTGGAGATTGAAAACGGGCTTCGTCCGTCTTCAATGGTTGAGTATGTCGGACAAGAAAAAGTTAAAAAAAATCTAGAAGTTTATATAAAAGCCGCAAAAAGCAGAAAAGAATCTTTAGATCACGTTTTGCTTTATGGACCGCCGGGGCTTGGCAAAACAACATTATCTCATATCATTGCAAATGAATTAGGCTCGCAAATTAAAGTAACATCAGGTCCGGTTATTGAACACGCTGCTGATTTAGCCGCAATTCTCACAAATCTCAATAAAAATGATGTTTTGTTTATTGATGAGGTTCATAGTTTAAATAAAACAATTGAAGAAATTTTATATCCCGCAATGGAGGATTTTGCACTTGATTTTATTGTTGGCAAAGGTCCGTCAGCAAAAAGTATGAGGCTAAAAATTCAGCCGTTCACTTTGATTGGTGCAACAACAAGAGCAGGAATGCTCACAAACCCTTTGCGAGATAGATTTGGGGTGATTTGTAGGCTGGAACTTTATAATGAAGAAGAACTAAGACAAATTATTGAAAGGTCAGCAAGAATTTTAAGCACAAAACTTACAACGGAAGCAGGGCTTGAAATTGCAAAAAGAAGCAGAGGCACGCCGAGAGTTGCAAACCGTATTTTGAAAAGAGTGCGAGATTTTGCCGAAGTTTATGGTAATGGCGAAATTGATAATAATATAGCAAAAAACGCACTGGATATGCTTGAAATTGACAAGCAGGGGCTAGATAATACAGATAGAAAAATTCTAACTAGTTTAATAAAAAATTTTGGCGGTGGTCCAGTTGGGCTGGACACTTTGGCTGCAATAACAGGCGAAGATGCCGTTACAATTGAAGATGTATATGAACCTTATTTGTTGCAAATTGGATTTATTGCCCGAACGCCTCGTGGCAGAATTGCACTGAAAAGCGCTTATGAACATTTGGGAATTGCAATTACAAATCAAACAATTCCAAATATGTTTGATAATATAACAGATTAAATACTGAATAAACATATAACCGATTAAATTGAAATAAAATTAATTATTGCAGAAAAAATGTTGAACATAAGAGAAATAAAATACTGATAAAAAATTTTTGAAAAAATATTGAAATGTTTTCTTATATCTTAAAATTTTAAAAAATGATTAGTTAATATAAAAAAATATTTCAATTTTTTAAAAAATGTTGACAATATTTCATAGCACCAAATTTTTTAATTTATTTTTTTTGCACTGAACTAAAAATTAGATAAACCAAGGAACTTTATAAGATAAATCACTAAACCATTGAACTGTATAAGGAAAAAAATGAACGATTTAAAAGTTACAAACAAAAGCACATATCATTATGATTTGCCGGAAGAATTAATAGCACAATCACCGCTTGAAAAAAGAGAGTTTTCGAGAATGCTTTGTTATAATAAAAAAACTAAAGAAATTCAGCACAAACATTTTTATGATATTATAAATTTTCTAAAAAAAGGCGATGTTTTGGTTCTGAACAACACAAAGGTTATTCCTGCTAGGCTTTTTGGCAAGAAAGAAGATACTGGTGCAAATATTGAAATTTTTCTTACAAAAAGGGAAAATTTAAATGAATGGGAAGCAATTTCTCGCCCTTTTAAAAGATTAAAACTTGGCACAATCATAATTTTTTCTGATGAACTTAAATGCGAAATCATAGAAAAAAAACAAGATGGAATTTGCCGGATTAAATTCGTATATCAAGGTGTTTTTGAAACTTTGCTTGAAAAATTTGGGGAAACTCCACTTCCGCCTTATATTAAAGAAAAACTTAAAGACAAAACCAGATATCAAACTGTTTATTCAAAAATTGAGGGCTCAAATGCTACCCCAACGGCGGGATTACATTTGACAAGTGAACTTTTGTCAAAAATTAAGCAGGTGGGTGTGCAAATTGTTGAAGTTCTTTTGCATGTGGGGCTTGGAACTTTCAGACCGGTTAAGGAAGAAAATATTTTAAATCATAAAATGCACTCGGAATATTTCTGTCTTAATGAAGAATCTGCTCAGACAATCAATAATGCAAAGCAAGCCGGCAAAAGAGTTATAGCGGTTGGAACAACCAGCGTTAGAGTGCTTGAAGCGTGTGCTCAAAATGGAAAAGTTAAAGCACAAAGTGGGCAAACAGAAATTTTCATTTATCCGGGTTATAAATTCCAAATTGTGGATTGTATGATAACAAATTTTCATTTGCCGGAGTCAACTTTGATAATGCTGGTTTGTGCATTTTGCGGAACTGATGAAACGCTAGCCTTTTATAACGAAGCAATTCGTGAAAAATATAGATTTTTCAGTTTCGGTGATTGTTGCTTTTTTTATGAAGATTAAAAATTTAGTTTTTAGCAAGAATTATTAGGACAGAAAATAAAGAAAGAGAAAAAATAAACAAATATGAAAAATTACAATTCAAAAAGCAAAAAGTCATAAAAAATCAATAAATAAAATAATTTGCAAAAACACAATAAACAGAAAAAATAAAGGGAAAAAAGAAAATGAGCGAACATTTCAGTTATAAAGTATTAAAGGTTTGTAAGCAAAGCGGGGCAAGAATTGGACTGCTTAAAACTCCGCACGGTGAAATCGAAACGCCTGTTTTTATGCCAGTTGGCACGCAAGCAACGGTCAAAGGATTATATCCGAGAGATTTAACAGACATAAAATCTCAAATCATTCTTTCAAACACATATCACTTATATTTGCGTCCCGGCGAAAAAATAATAAAAGATGCCTGCGGGCTTCATAAATTTATGAACTGGGACAGACCAATTTTAGCTGACAGTGGCGGATTCCAAATTTTTTCACTTCCGGAATTAATCAAAATAAGTGATAAGGGTGTTGAGTTTAGTTCGCATTTAGATGGTGGCAAGCATTTTATTACACCGGAAAAGTGTATGCAAATTCAAAATGATTTGGGTGCGGACATTATTATGGCGTTTGATGAGTGTACGCCTTTTGGTGCAACAGAACAGCAGTCATTGAAAGCCGGCGAAAGAACAAAAAACTGGCTTGAAAGATGCTTTAACGCACAACAAAATCCAAAACAGATGCTGTTTCCCATTATTCAAGGAAATATGTTTAAAGATTTAAGATTGCAGGCAATAAAAGATTGTATGCCGTTTGCCAAATGCGGAATTGCAATCGGCGGATTGTCGGTTGGCGAGCCGAAAGAAACAATGTATGATATTTTATCTTATATGCAACCGCATTTGCCTGAAAATATGCCGAGATATTTAATGGGAGTTGGAAGTCCAGATTGTCTCATTGAATCAATTGCACGCGGGATTGATATGATGGATTGTGTGCTTCCGACAAGAGTTGCCCGAAACGGAACTGCTTTGACAAAAAAGGGTAAACTTGTTATAAGGAATGCCCAATATAAAAATGAATATTTTCCTTTGGAAGAAGATTGTGATTGTTATGCTTGTAAAAATTTTTCACGGGCATATATAAGACACCTTATTAATTCAAATGAAATGCTTGGAGCAAAATTGCTTAGCATTCATAATTTGAGATTTTTAATTAGACTGACGGAAGATATTAAAAAAGCAATATGGGAAGACCGGCTTTTAGACTTTAAAAAAGAGTTTTTGGAAAACTTGGAAAATAGATAAAATGCTGTTTAACTAATAAACTAATAAATAACTAAATTATGTAATTAAAACAATTTTGTTAAAGAAAGAATGATAATAATGTTGGCTTGCTATAATAAGCAAACTGGGCAATGAGAGTATGAAATGTTAAATATTGTTTAATAATTAAATAGAATTACTTTAAAGTAGAACTATCCAGTTTTAGTTTTTTGCTGGATTTGTTTGTTTTAAGTTTTGAAGCGGTAAACACCCCGCCGGCAGAACGGCGATTGCTTTGCAATCGCCAGCAACACTTTGTGTTGCAATTTTTGCGAAGCAAAAATTTTCTGCCGGCGGGAAAATTACTTCAACATATAACCAAAAAATAATAACAAACAATTCACATATTTAAATAAAATAACTGATTTTTTAATGAGAAAAAAATTAATTTAATTAAAATTTCAAATATTAACAAATATAAACATAAAATCATTTGATTTTATTTGCTAACTTGTGTATACTTAAAAATAATCAAAAATTTTATTAGAAAAAAGGAGTTAATTATGGATATTGGAAATATTATTTTGATTGTTGCTTTGCTTGGTCTTTTGGTAATGTACCCAATAATGATGTTTAGAAAAAACAAAAAAGAGCAGGAAAGACAAAACACATTGATTGACAGCCTAAAGGTTGGGCAGTATGTTATAACCTATTCAGGCGTTTTTGGCAAAATTGTTGAAATCAAGGAAAAAGAATTTGGCAAGTTTGTTACAATCGAAACCGGCGAAGCACATAAAAATTATGTTACAATCAGCATCAATGCTGTTTATATGCTCACAAATAATAACCCGAAAGTGTATGATGCCAGCGGAGAAGAAGTTAAAGCAACTGAAATAGAGCAAGCTGAAATGATAAAAGAACCTAAAAAAGAAACTAAGAAAGAACCAAAAAAACCTGCTAAAAAATAATTTTTAGAAAAATTTTATTTTTTTCTTATCTTAAACAAATTTAAAAACGCAAAACAAATAAACATTGTTTTGCGTTTTATTTTATTATTTTCAAATATGTTTTTAAGATTCTTATGAAAAAATAATTAACCTGTTTTAAAAATTAACTTGGTTTCTTTTTCATATTCACGGCAATAATACCAGAAATTCCGCCAATAATACTTCCGAAGATTACATCATTTAATAAAGTTTTTGAAAATTCAAAAGTAAAACCGTCCAGCATTGAAAAACAAACAAAGGCAATAATTGTGTAAGTTAATCCGATTATAATGCCATTAATAAAGCCCATTTCAAACACACCTTTAAGTGCAATAAAAACACCTACTAAAATCGAAACGCCTTTAATCACTTGCACAACCGGCGAAATTGCCTCCTCGTCTATTGCAATAAATCTTAGCAAAAAGGCAAAAATTAATATTAAGACAAGTGAAACGCATAGGGCACATAGTGCCCCTTTTGTAATTTTTACAGTTAAGGAACTGCTATCTTTAATTTTTGATTTTGTTTTATTCATTATTCCTCCAAAGATATATTTGAAAATTTCCAGCAAGATTTAATTCTCAATTTCTAAATTAAGATAAAAATGGCACATAGTATATCATATAATTATTCAAAAATCTTTAAGTTTATTACTTAGATTTTTTACCCATAATTAATAGCGTATACTCAAATTCAATAAAATCCGCTTATAATGATTAATTACTTATTAAAATCTTAAAAAATTTTTGATTAATATTATGATTTTATTTTGAAATATTGTTTTAAATTACCAAATTATAAAAATAAATCTTCATTTTTGGTACTTTATTGCCTTAATTTCAAAATATAATTGACAGTTTGATGCTTTTAATTTATAATAATAAGATAATATTAAAAAAAACATTCGGAGAATATATGAACAAAAAATTGGCAAAAAGAAATTTCATTTGCATATCAATTATAACTGCAATTTTAATTGCTTTATGCTTTGTTAATTTTTTAATCCCAGCAACAAATTATAGGTTTGTTGGTTTTGCAAATGCAATAACAACTGATTTGGATATAAGCGGGGGTTACTCTGCTTCTTATGAAGTTGTTTTTCCTGAGGAATTAACAAACAAATCTGAAAAATTAGAGCAAACTGCAAGATTTTTAACAGAAAGGTTGAGATCTTATGGTTATGGAAGTGTAAGAGTTTCCGTCTCTCAAACAAACGAGAGTGCAATATTAGATAAACTTTTAATTGAAGTTCCAAAATATTTATATGCCCAAAATATATTAAACGCTGTGCCTACTTCGGGAGGTTTGTATATTAGGACCACTGAAACAACAACGGTGGCAGACACTGACATAACTGGCGAAGATATTGAAGATATTTATTCAACTTTTTCACAAATAAGTGCAAGCGAATATAAATGGGGCACAACAATAAAATTTTCTGAAACCGGTCAAACAAAAATTGAAAATCTAACAACTTCGGGCAGTGGAACAATTTATATATATGCTGGTGAAGAACTTGTTAACAGCATCTCATTCAGCCAAAAAATAACAGGCGACTCGCTATATACTTATAGTACAGGTTCTTCAACGAGTCAGGATACTGCAAATGTTTATGCATTTTCACTCTTAATGGCAAATCAAGAAATAAATTTTGAAATGATAGGCGACCAGATAACAACGATTTCACCAATTTTGGGGGAGAGTTCTTTATTGCTTATTGCAGTTGCCTTGGCAATTATTATAGCATTGTTTGTTCTGGCGGTTGTGCTCTTGTTTGGCGACTTTGGCTGGATTATAACGCTTTCTTTGGCAATTTATTTTGCATTAATATTGTTCTTTATGCAAGCAATGCCAATTTTCATTTTGTCCTTAGGCGGAATAGTTGGTTCAATATTTGCCTTACTTCTTTTGGGTGCTAATTATTATGTAATTTTTGGTAACATAAAAAAGGGTTATGAAGAAGGCAAAAAAATTCCGCTTGCAGTTAAGGCAGGTTATAACAAATCAATTCTAACCGTTGTTGATATGAATGTACTCGCATTTATCTTCGCAATCATTATTTATTTTATTGGTTCGCCTTTCACGTGTGGTTTTGCACTTGCATTAAGTATCGGCTCGGTTTTAAACTTGTTTGCGTCTTTGGTTTTAACCAAATGGTTTACAAAGTGGTATTTAAGTTTTAATAGCACAAAAGCGAACAAGTTGCGTATGAAAAGGGAGGCTAGCATAAATGAACTTAAATAAATTATTAAAAAGTGGTTTGGTATCTATTTTAATATTAGCCTTGGGCTTAGTTCTTCTTTTAACTGTGAATTTCAACAAAAGTTTTGATTTTACTGGTGGAACTGTCGTAACCTTAAATATAAGGGATTATGAAGTTCAGGAAGCAGTTGAAAAAGTTAATACGGCATTGTCCGAAAATAATTTAGTGGCAAGTTATTTAGTTGAAGGTGAAAACGAAAACGGCACTTGTCTGATAATTAAATATCAAATTTTTGAAGATGTGAACACCGTAAACGAGAATTTTGAAAATGATTTATACGAAAGTTTCGGATATGACCAAAGCGATATGCTTGAAGAATCTTATATTCTTATGCAAACGCACACTTCTCCTGAACTTGGTATGGAAGTTTTCTTAAAAGCATTTATTGCGGTCTTGGCTGGCTTAGTTGCTGTTGCAGTGTATATGTTTGCAAGACATAATTTAACATCAGGTTTTACAATGATAGCCGTTGCAATTTTAGACTTGGGTCTAATGATGGCTTTAACTTTAATCACAAGAATTCCAGTCAATGGCTATTTTGTGATTGCAATTTTGGGCACGGCATTGTTCTCAATAACACTAAGTTTTATTAAATTAAATGCATTTAACAAAGATGCAAAAGATGAAAATTATATTAAACTAAATAATACCGAAATAACAAACATTTCAAATAAAGAAGAAAATGCAAAGATATTTAAAATAAGCCTTGCATTGATTGTTGCTTTATTAATTTCGGCAGTATTGCTTGATGCGATTGGAATTGCGGTAATATCGTTAATTCTTGGCATTTTTGCTTGTGTCTTTTCGTCACGATTTGTAACTCCGGAACTTTGGGCGCTTGCGTTTAAAAGAAGAACTAAAAAACCTAAAAACACATCAAAATCTGCAATTAAAGATATGGCGGTTGAACCTGTTTGGTCAGAATCCAAAAATGAAGATTGAGATTAATAAAATAAATGCAAATTGAAAATTTTAAATTTAATAAAAAATTCGGGCAGAATTTTATTTCAGACACCAATCTATTAAAAGCAATAGTGAATGATAGTGGGGTCACGCAAACCGATGAAGTTTTGGAAATTGGAACAGGTGCGGGAACATTAACGCAGGCAATTTCTGATAAGACAAAAAAAGTTGTATCTTATGAAATAGATAAAAAATTGACCGAATTTTTAACGGAAAAATTTTGTAATAATAAAAATGTTAAGATTGTTATGTCTGACATTTTAAATTTACCAATCAGCCAAATTGAGAAAGACTTTTCAGGCGGATATCATATCATTGCCAATCTGCCTTACTATATAACCACACCACTAATTTTTAAGTTTTTAGAGCAGACCAACAAGGTTTTAAGTTTGACTATAATGGTGCAAAAAGAAGTCGCGGAAAAGGCAGTGGCTCATTTTGGCAATAAAAAATATGGCATATTAAGTGTTATGCTTCAATTTTATTGCACGGTTAAAATCACTAGAATAATAAAAAAAGAAATGTTTAAGCCCCGCCCTAAAATTGATTCAGCAATTTTAAAGTTGGAAAGGAAGCCAGACATTTTTTTTGAAAAAGAATTTACACATTTTGTCAAAGGTTGTTTTGCTATGAAACGCAAAACTTTATTCAATAATCTGATTAAATTGAATTTTGAAAAACAAGATATTGAATTTGTTTTTAATAAAATAAACATATCACCTTTAATACGTGCTGAAAATTTAACTGTTAATCAAATTCGACAAATATATTTAGAATTAGACAAGAAATAACAAAATCCGGTATGACCAATTAACTCATAATTTCATATAATAATTAAAGGAATATACTATTCGGAGGAATTATGATTTATAATAAATCTGTTGTGCTGAGTTCAATAGATAACTCGCTGAAAAAAGCGGTTTTAGATTTAGACGGAAAAGCCGGCAATATAAAAGGAAATATCAAACTTTATAATTTTGTTGAAGAGCCGATGGGGGTGCTGTCCCTTGGTTTTTTAATTGACGGAAAAGTTCATAAGGCTGGTTTAACAAGAGTCGGTTATATGGCGTACATATTCGGAACAAACATTACAAGCGTTCCAGAAAACTGTACTTGTGCATTAATAAGTTCCAAAGGCGGAAATTTCGAGCCTATTCTCTTGGGGGCAATCTCCGGCAATAGCGCCACAATGGAACAGCGATTAATTTCCGGATTGAGTGCGCTAGATCAGACCTCGGCAAAATCGGCTGGCAAAATATTAAGTGATAATGCAATATCATTCGATGATGATGCTGAAATTGAACAAGAAATTGATGATTGTTTCAAAGATAACAATGAGAATTGTGAAAAATGCGTATATAAATCTGTGTTTTTTAAAGAAAAAAATCAGTCAAATAAGGAAACAATTTTTGCTGAAAAAAGTGATTCAAAAAATACTGACAAAACAGGCACTAATGATAGATTTGGCAACATAAAAAACATTTTCGATGTTTCTGAAAAAAAAGGATTTTCAAATGTTTCTCAAAATGAGAAGAAAAATTTAAGTCAAAGCAAGTATTCAAATCCGCAAAAATTTAAACGACAAAATGAAGAAAACAACGAAGAAGAAACATATAAAAATATAAATGAAGGCGAACAAGAAGAAATTGTGTTGCCTTCAAATGATAAATTAAGAGAAATAAAAAACGGACGCCTAAGAAAACCAGCGGACACAAGTTTCTACTTTTTTGATGAAATCAGTTCTCAACTTGATATGTTGTTTGAAAAATATCCGATTGATGAAGTTCTTTGCGACATAATTCCAAATTCAAAGTGGGTCAAAGTGGATTACGATGAAAAAGGAAAGTATTATGTTGTGGGACTCATTTATTATGAAAGTGAAGTGAAATATGTTTGTTATGGGTTCCCAGCAATGTGGACTGAGAAACCGCCTGTTGATTTCAACGAAAAGGCTCAATGGCTTCCGATTGATGTAGCAGAGCCACACGGGCAAGGCTATTGGATAACATATCAAGACGCACTCGACGGCGAAATGGTCAAGGTGGATATAATTTAAACAGAATGGAAAGATTAAAGTTGAAAAATTTCTCGGCGAATAAAAATTTTTTTTGGCAAGCACCTGGGAGAGTGCTTGCTCCAGATTTTGGCTTGTTAAGCCAAAATCCGATTATGCCGGCGATTGTTGTCTAGTTAATCGTGTATTGTCCGCTTCGCTGGTATTCGTTTAATTGTGGTTAAATCTATTAAGTTAAACTTGATCAAGGAATTTTATATATTTAAAATAATAATTGGGCGTAAATTAATAGTATTATGCAAATATAATAGTTTATTAACCCCATTTGCACAAGTAACAGAGTAAGCACATTGTTCGCCATATGAACCATTTATTGTCAGATTCATAGCAAACCAATACCAAACACTACTAAAATAATTTGTTGTTTGAGTTATTAAAACTGGATTTGGGTTTGATTCTATGTTGGGACAATAATTTAAATAATTATATGATGTATCATAAGATAATAAAGAAAGTTGCGAGTAGTCATGATTAAAGGTTCCTAGTAATGTACTTTCAGATTCATTAAATAAAATATTTCTATAATTAATTAATTTATTATATACCGCTGAATTCATCCAAGAGAGGTGATTATATGTAGTTGCATTATATTGAGCTTGTAATATTGCTTTTTCACTCAATAAAAGCAGTTGGTTTTGCCCCAGCATATCAAAGTTTTTATTAGGAAAACCTTTGTCATTCAAGCCACTTCCATTCCCAATAATCAGCCATCTAACTGGTTCAACTAAATAATAATTACCACTTTTTAAAGAATATTTTAAACCAGTTATAGAATCTTCATAATATAAAGTAGTTGGGTTTTGGTTTGTACCAGCTGGATTTGGCAGAGTTGCTCCTTGTAAACTTTGTGGATATTCACCATAGTCAATATAATAAAGCCCAGTGTAATTTCCTGTTGTATAAGGTCCTGCAATCAGCCAACTTACAGCAGGTGCTGTTCGCAAATTAATCTCAATTTCAATTGCATTTGCATTCAAGCCTGTTTCATATGTTGATTTAATTTTGAAAGTTAGAAGGCTTAAAAAAGGTGCGCCTTCTTCGCCAGTTTCGGCGGTTTCATAATTTGGATTTGTTACTGTGCTAAACGGGGCAGTTTGTTCGCCTGTGCCAATAAAATCAATATTAGCCCGATAATAAATGTTTTCAGTTGTGCTGTAATTTTCAACATAAACATAAAACTCCATTTTAGCACTTGCATCACATTTTAAGCCGTTGCCAGTGCCTAAGGCTTGGAAAGCTGTTTTTTGAAGAGTGCCACCATCTTTGGTGTCCAAAACCAAAGCAGAATTTCCAATAACAAAATCAGTTCCTGTGCCAGTGTTGACAGTTGGGCTGTCTTGGTAAAATTCCCCCGCTGTGCTACTGTCTGTTGCCAAATAAACTTTTGCAGTAACTGCCGAGTCAAACGAAACATTAACGCTTAATCCAACTTTCTCTGTACTTAAAATTGCGAATACCGCAACGAACATTGTGGTGAGGGTTATAAGCAAAGCTATTCCGCTTGCAATAAGTTTTTGCATTCCTTTATTTAACATAAACATTTTAAAAATCCTTTATCTTTTTTAATATTTTTTATATCAATTTTTTATGCTCAGCAAAATATTTACAAATTTTGTTTAGTATTGCCAATTAATATTAGAATAACACAAATTATTGTAAAATATCAACTAAGTTTTCAATTATTGCTGTTTTTTACAATTTTTTTCATTTTAATTTTATCAAATGTTTTAAATTTTAGGGAAGTGTACGAAGTGAGTGTCAATGTGTGAGCGAATATAAGGCGGGTCAACTGGGCAAGTCGACAAGTCAAACGGGCAAATTTAACGAAGTCAAATGGACCAAGCGAGCGCGCGAAGTTGTGCGAGCGGGCAATGCTGGCTAAACGGGCAAAGCGAGCGGGCGTTAGCAGGGCGAGCGGTCAAGTTGACAGTCTAGCGGGCAAGGCAACAGTCAACTGGACACTTCAACTAAATCAAACGGGCAATTTAACGAAGTCTAACGGGCAAGTCAACCATCTACGGGTATTTTGAATAAGTTAAATGAGCAATTTAATTAGTCAACTGGATAACTCAGATGGTCAAAAAACATTAGCCAATAAAAAAATATTTCGAACGGTCAAATTAACAAGCAAGAAAATTGCTTAAGAAGTGTAAACAACACAATTAAAAAGTTAATTAATAATGTGTAATTAAAATTATTTCTTTTTTTTGCGTTCGGTAGTTTTTGCATCAATAACCGTCTTCGGTTGAATTTGTGTTACTCTTTTTGCATAGTCAAAACGTGATTCTTTTTTTGGCAAAATATCTTTGCAATATTTTTCAAGTAAGAAAGTAAATTTATTAAATTCTGGCATAAAATTTTGTGAAGCCAAAAGTTCTACCGTTAATTCTTCATTCATTTTTCTACGTTTGTTAATGCAGTTAATATAAACAACATCTTCAAAGGTTAAATTTGCTTTAAAGCCCGTTCCGCTAAAAATTTTATAATAAACTGCTTTCACATTTGCAATAATTATAGGTTTAACATTTTTGATAACATATTCTAGGTCAATTGAAAATTGCGTAGTAAACATAGAAACAATTCCGTTAATTAGATAAAAACTGTGCATAATCGGTGTGTCCGACGCATCAATTTTGTGTCTATAAATCTCGTTTCTTCTCAGTTTTGAGGTGCTAGGCAAAATATTAAGCCGTTGAACAATAAAATAATGATTGCCTTTTTCCCATGTTTTATAAAGCAAAATTCCTGCATTGGTCAAAAGATTTTCGGGCGTATCATAATAAATCATATTATATTTATTATGTCCTTCCAAAGTGCAATTATCAATGTTTAAAAATCTAGCATTTGCAATAATTTTCTTTTCAGCCTGACTTGTTAAAAGATCATATCTTTTTGTATCTTCTGAACTCAAACTTGCTATTTCCATAACAACCTCGCTTAATTTTTTTAGTGTAAATAATTATTTAAGATTTAATTTTATAAAATTTAAATAACTTTAAAATGTCGAATATTAATTTAATTTTTAGATTTATTTCTTACAATAAACCATAAATAATCAAGAACTAAAAGTGGAACTAAAATTATAAAAATTAGCCAAATTCGGTTTATATCCAAAAATAAAAATAAGGAAAAATAAACACACACGGCCAATGAAATCATCAGCAACGCAACAGTTGCAAAGTTATAATAAATATTATTCCACAAATAATTAAATACAATTAAAACGATGCTATTTGCGGGTATTGCATAAACGAATATCATCCATAAAAAATCAAAGTCAGTAAACAAACTTAAAGATACAAACAAAATGGAAGCAACCAGCCAAACTGTTATGCTTGAACATAATGTAATAAGCATTTTTGTGCTATAAATTTTTTCAAACAAAGTTCGAGGCGTTCTTGCTATAGGCGTTTCATTACTTTCCGAAATCAAACTATCAAGCGATATGTTAAAAAGTTTTGCAATATCGTTTAAAACAATAATATCGGGAAGCGAATCTCCGCGCTCCCATTTTGAAACCGCCTTATCGGAATAATTCAACTTTTCAGCCAGTTCCACTTGTGTTAACTTGGCTTTTTTTCGATATTTCATTAAATTGTTTGCAATAACTAATCTTAAATCATTCATATCTTATTATTGCACTAAAAAATCCGATTGTCAACTAAAAAATAAAAAATTCTACTTTCAGTGGAATTGCCATATTTAAAGTTCTACTATGACGAAAATGATTGGTTCAGTTAAAAAGCGAAGCAGTAGGGCTATTTATCTGTTTTCGCAGTATATACTATTTTATGTTAGTAAAAGAAGTCTTTCTTACTAGAAATTATTTTGAAAAATTTATTGAACTTTTAAAACATTTACTATTTATGAAAGACTAATTATTAAATATAAGGAAATATTTTATAGGATACTAATGTACAGATAAATTTTAAATATAATTTGAAAAAGAAATATAAAATCAAGGAGATAAAATGCAAAATTTAAATATAACATTAATCGGTGATTCAATCGCAAAAGGAATCACAACCGTAAATTCAAAACTTGGAAAAGTGGAAAATTGTGCAAGCAAATTAATTGAAAATTATTTAGGCACCAAAATAAATAATCTTTCTGTTTATGGTCAAACGATAAAAAGAGTGCAGGAAAAACAAATAATTGAAAATTATATAGAAAATCTTAATCCGAATGATAGAAATGTCGTTGTGTTTTCGATAGGTGGAAATGATTCAGATTATAACTGGAATGAAATTGCTTTAAGCCCGCTCGTTTATCACGACCCCAAAACAACGGAAAATGAGTTTGTTGACATATTAACAAAAATGATTAAAGAATTAAAGAAGCATGGAGTGGAAGTTTGGCTTACTGGATTGCCACCAATTCATTCTGAAAGATATTTTAATAATGTAATAAGCAAAGTTGCCGAAAAAACTGAAATTTCAAAATTTTTCAACGGTGATATAACAAACATTCAAAGACATCAGGAAATATACAATTTTTTAAATTATAAAATTGCAGTGGAAAACGACTGTAAATTTTTGGACATTCGCTCTATTTTTTTAAGAAAACGAGATTTTCTAAGTGATTATTGCCTTGATGGCGTGCACCCAAACGAGCAAGGACACCAAGAAATTGCCAAAGACATTATAAGGCAGTTAGATGAATACGGCGTTAAACCAGTTGAAAGGTAAATTGAAATTTTAAACACGGCGGTTGATGTGTCCGTTCGACTGGTTTACTTGCCCGTTAGACTAGTTGATATGTCTGTTAGACTAGGGCAGTTGTCCGTTAGGCTGGTTGACTTGCCCGTTTGACTGTCGTTTAGTTCAGTTGACTGGTGGTTTGTCTGCTTGCCCTGCTTCATCCGCTCGCTTGGTCCGTTTGACTTATTGATTGGTCCGTTGGATTGTATTATTCAGTCCGTTTGTGACTTTGATTGTTCGTTGGACCCGCACGCGTCGCTCCATTTTTGCTAACGCAAAGTTAAAGCAACACTGTGCTCGGTCGGTTTGTTCGTTTGATATTTTAATTTGTCCGTTTGACTGTTGTTTTGTCCGTTTGTTTGTTGTTTTGCCCGTTAGACCTAATATTGTTGAACGCTCGCACTGCTTGCGCCCGCTCGCTGTGTCCATTTGACTGTTGGCTCGCCCGTTTGATTCGAAAAGAAATAAATTTCTAGGAAAAAATGGACTCGCCCTCCGCCGGCAGAGCGGGATTTGAGAAAATCTCAAATCCCAGCAAACACTTTCGTGTTTGCGTTGGCTTTTTAACAAGCCAGTTTTTGTCGGCGGAGTATTTTTTACTAAATAATTCGATATCATTTTTTCTAAAAACTTATATAGGCTGAGCTGATTTTATGCAAATAAATTTATACATTTATAAGTATTAGAGGTCTTACACCTAATTCATTAGTTCTATACTTCCATTCCGAAGTACTGCCAGTTGAAAGATTAATTGTATAGTTTTCATTTATATTAGGAAGATAAGCTCTATTCCAATAATGCGTTACAGAACCACAATAATCTGTATAAGCACTTTTTCTAACATTTGCAACAGAACAATAAGTATTCCAATGGTACATTTGTTCATACGCATCTCCATTAGAATTGGAATAGCATAATATTGAAAAAGTTGAATTATAAATTGTTATTGGGTCACTCAATTTTTTGCTTTCAAAATTACCTAGTGAAATTAAATTTGATGCGCTAAACATTAAATTTTTTATTGTTTGATTCAAATAGTTATATAGTTGCGTATCTGCCCAGTTTTGATTGGATCCATAATCTGTATAGGTTCTTTTAAATAAAACCTTCTCGCTTATAAGAAGTAACTGATTTTCATTTAATTCACCATTCCCATTAATATTTGGGAACCCCATGCCATTTAAACTGATTCCGTTACCTATAACCAGCCATCTGACAGGTTCAACTAAAAAATAAGTATAAGGACCAGTGCCTTTGCGTGCATATTTGCTTCCGTTAACTATACTGGTATAGTAACCCTTTCCGTCTGGTTCACCTGTGATACCAGCAATTATATCAGTATTTGTTTCTTGAGATTGCGGATACTCTCCTATTTCAGAATAATAAAGACCACTATAATTGCCCGAACTATATTGTCCGTCGATGCCTAACCAACTTATAGCAGGTGCTGTTCGCAAATCAATTTCAATTCGGATTGCATTTGCATTTAAGCCTGTTGTATTTGTTGATTTGATTTTAAAAGTTAGTAGGCTTATGGCAAGGCTACCCCCCCCCCGCAGTTTCGGCGGTTTCGTAAGAAGGGTTAGTTTCTATGCTAAACTGTGCGGTTTGTTCGCCGGTGCCAACAAAATTTATATTAGCCCGATAATAAATGCTTTCAGTTGTGCTGTAATTTTCAACATAAACATAAAATTCCATTTCGCCATTTGCGTCACATTTCAAACCGTTGCCCGTTCCTAAGGCTTCAAAAGAACTTTTTGTGAGGGCAGTGCCTTGATATGTGTCCAAAACCAAAGCGGAGTTTTCAGTGTTAAAAATGGTTGTTCCGCCTGTACCATCAACCGTCGGGCTATCTTGGTAAAATTGCACCGC
>JAQUUD010000019.1 GCA_028694075.1 Clostridia bacterium | reverse complement strand
GCATTGTTTGTGCAGTTATTAATTTCACCCGAATTTAATTTACCAACGATTCCGCCGGCATAAGAGGCATTAATGTTATTAAACGCAAACGATAAAAGATTTCCGCGTGAATCAAAAATATTGTTAATTGTTCTTCCGGTATAAATTGTGCCTGCGTTATAATTATTTGCGTTGCTGATTAGCGACACACTACCGCTTCCAACAATTCCGCCTGCAAAGCCATATGAAATTACCTTTGCATTTGAATTTATATGTTGAACAATTGAATTTCCGTTAGATACTCCAACAATTCCACCCGCAGAACTTGAACTTGCTCCGCCGTTTGCAATAACATTTGTTCCATCAATTTGTGCATATCCAATATTTGAATTATTTAACCAGCCCGCAATTCCGCCAACATAACCCGAACCTGATGTTGTAGTGTAATTTACATCACCAGATGCCAAAATCAATCTAAGATTTGTTGCCTGAATTAAATTGGCACTGTCCACAGCACTAATATTGCTGTTTTCTGCCTTGCCAACAATTCCGCCAAGATATATTGTCCCGTTATCACTATAAGTGGAATAGAAATTTGTAACTTTGTTTTTATTTCCTACTTTAGAGTTTGATATTTTGCCAGCAATTCCGCCAATATGTACGCTACTTGCTGTGCTTGGTTGATTTTCAGAACTCAAATTGCAATTCTGAGTGACTTCACAAGTTTCAAATATTATTCCATCAGCGACACTTCCCGAAGAATTCCCGATTATTCCGCCAATATAACTGCTTGATGAACCTTGTTCAGAAGCAGTGAATTTTAATATTGTGCCATTAGTATCAGTTGGAACAGTCGCACCTTTAATAATGCAATTTTTTAATGTTGCCTGTCCGCTTGCGTAACCAATCATACCGCCAATATTTGCAGTTGTGCCTTCTGTAACCGTTAATTTAATATTATCGCTTTCACAAATATCACCTTCATTTTTGTTAAATAATGACATTGAATCTGTTGAAGTTAATTTTCCAATAAATCCGCCCAAAGACACTTCGCCTGTTGCTTTGACCTCTATTGTACTGTTTTTAAACGAACAATTTGACACTTCCACTTTACTGTTTGCTTTAGCAATTAAACCGCCGACTGCACCCGAGCCAACATATAAATTGTCTATATCAAAACTGGAAATATCACAACCTGAAATTGTAAACTCACCTATGGTTGTTCCAACAACTCCCCCTATTTGCAATTCTTCTATTTTTTCAGAAATTGAAAATGCAAAAGTGCCATCTGCATAAGAAACTGTGCAATTCGAAATTGAACTTGCTCCACTTGCCGAGCCTGCAATTCCGCCAAAATTTACAGCAGAAGTTGAATAAAATTCTATTTGGTCACTTGCAAAAGTAACTCCAATATTTTCAAGCGTTGTTGCATTAATTGTTCCTGCGAAACCACCAATATAAGGGTTACAATTTGTTGACTCATAATTTATTACGCTTTTCGGAACATTATAAATTGATGCTGGCTGTAATGTTAAATCGCTGATTTTTCCAAAAACCCCACCAATATAACTATCAGCACTTGCCGTATTTGTGCTATCAACATTAAACTCATTATTGCTTGCACCACCACTCAAAATGGATATTGTACTGAAATTAAAACTCGTATCTGCGTTTACTTCGCCAATCCAACCGCCCATATAGCACGCACCAATATTATTTGTAAATGTGTTTTTATTTCCACTTAGAGTTATGCTATTGAAGTTTGCATTATTTGAACTGCCTGCTATTGCACCGAAACAATCTATTCTTGAAGAATTGACTTTTTGTGTGTTGCTTATACTTACATTTCCACTTATATCAGTTCCCGAAACAACTGAATCATCAGTTGAATTTCCCTGCATTAAGCCGACAATTCCGCCAACGAAAGACCCCCCGACTGAATTATACTTCAAATCAACAGTCCCGTTTATATCACAATTACTTAATTCAACAACGCCCGATACTTTTCCAACAAGTCCGCCCAAATGGCTCGCATTGCTTGCGCTTCCTCCTGCATATTCAATGCTAACTGCTCCAACGACACAATCAGTGATTGTTGATGATCCGGTTATATTTCCAGCAAAGCCCCCTAAATAAGCCTGACTGCTTGCACCATAAGTTAAAATTACTGCTCCCAAATTGACATCTGAAATTGCAACATTTTGTCCGCTTGCAATAAAGCCCGCCATATAATCAGCTTCTCCACTTATTGTTACTGAGCCAATTGTAATATTTGAAATTTCCACATTTCTTGCATCAGCGATAAAACCTGCTGAATAACTTGAACCCGATGTAATTGTAACTTCATTAAGTTCGATGTAAGAAACTTCGGCATTTATAACATAGCCAAAAACACTGTTATAATCATCTGAATTGCCAAGCGCCAAGCCAGATATTGAATGGCTTTCAGTATTATTATACTGTCCTGTAATGGTTCCACTGAACTCATTATCAGAAGTTCCAATTGCTTTCCAGTTAGTTATGTCAACATCAACATCGGCACTTATCATTTCTGAAGTGCTAATTATATCTCTAACTAAAACATAGTTATAAGACTGCAAGGTGTCATTTATTTGTTGCAACTTGCCAACATTTGGAATTTCAATCGCGGTTGCTTCGGTTAAGCCCGTGCCAGTGCCCAAGTCTTTCATATAAGATAAACTTGAATAAGCAGAGCCAACAAAACTCAAATATCCATTATTATTTGCATAATCGTAACCAAATTTTACTTCTGCTTTATCATTAATATTGTCTTCATTTACTAAAAATACTTTTCGTGATGTTTCTTCTGTTGAATTCGGCAATGTGTTAAACACATCAGCCACTGCCATTTTGTCGGTTGTGCTTCTACCAATTTCGTTTAAGCAGTTGACCGCAAAAATATCAAAGACACAGCCTTCAATCAAGCCTGAGCCAAATGGATATAATGAACCGATTTCAGAAATTTCAACATCATATGACGCGTCAACTGTTACACTATATGGAGTTGAAACTGTATAACAATAATAAATTGAGCCTGAGCCTGAATTTAACGCAAATGAATAAGGACTGCCCGCTGAACAAGTTGTTCCATTAGAATATGAGTGGCTGATAACACCCAAGTTAATACCAACAAATCCACCAGTTGTAGAAACACCTGCAACATCAAGGTTCGCATAACAATCAGACACATAACCGGTGTTAACTCCGATTAACCCGCCTATATAAACTGATGCTCCACTGTTTGTGTTAACAAGCCCATATACACCAAAGTTTTTAGCACTTGTTTGTTCGTTCACATTGCAGGAATAAACAAAGCCGTTATTGATATTTGCAAGCGTGCCACCGCCGTTATATGTTGAACCACCACTTGAATAATAATTTGTTGAATTTGAGTTTATTTGTGCTTTAACGGCAAAACCTGTAACCGTGCTGTTTCCATCAACAATTGAGAAAACTGCACTGTTTGTTGTTCTAACTGAATAGCCATCGCCCATAACAAAACTTTTATATAACTGTACTTCTGCCATTAAATTAGTATTTAAATCTTCGGTTATAACAAAATATTTGATACTTGACTGCTCTGCATCAGCAAACTTAGAAGAAATGCTTGAATATGATGCGTTGGTTATACTATATGGCGAAAGTTTTGAGCCTGGTTTTGCTTCCCGCTCTAAATCATACGCACTAAGTCTGTTTAAATAAAGTTGTATAGCATTTTCATATAATGTTTTGCTTCCGCTTGTTTCTTTTTTATAGTAATAAATATTTTCAGCCAAAATTCCACTATTATCCAAGCATAAACTCAACTGATGTGAATAAAAATTTGTTAATTCATTTTCAGTTTCTGAGCCGTTTGCTGAGCCTACGACCGCATTAACCGTTAATGCACTTTCTGTTTGCGTATATTTTGTGTAAACGGTCAAACCACTGAAATTATAGTTTACAAGCGTTGCACCAGAGCCTCTGCCAATGATTCCGCCGGCATAAGTACTCTCTTCGTTATCCGTAAAATCTTCATTAATATATATGTCGCCATAGGCAAAACAGTTTTCAATAAGCTTATTGCTTTCCCCGTTTCCGTCGTTATAATTTGTCGCACCGACAATTCCACCAACATATGCTTGATTGGTTTCGTTGATAATTATTTTTCCACCAAAAACTGCACTGTTTATCGTTATGCCTGCATTTGAATTAGGCTCTCCCATTATTAAGGCATTCACGGCGCCAACAATTCCGCCAACATAAAGGTTATTAGCAGTTATTGTCATTGTGCCTAAATATTTGCTTGCAAAGAAATCTTCACCGATTGAAACATTGCTATTCGGCGATGCAATAAACCCAATAAATCCACCAATTACACAATCATAATTAATGTCGTCAACAAAATTGATTGTTGTTCTACTGATGCAATTTTTCAAATCTAAATCCGAATTAAGAACGCCAACAATTCCGCCGATATAAGATGCCGAAGCCAAGGAATTTACATTGATTGTGCCGTAAGTGTCGACATTTTGCAAAGCATAAATATTGTTTGCTTGACCGATGAGCATTCCCGCAGTTGTCGCGCCCGCTGTGAATTTTATATCACAGTCAACATACATATAATTTCCGGCTGAGCCTGAGCCGTTAGTTATAACCGAACTTACAAGCGACTTGCCCACATATCCACCAAGCACAGCATTATCCACCGACACAGAGCCGGTTGAAATTATTGCACCGGCGACTTTAAGTGATGATGTATTTCTTAAATATGAAAGATTAAGCACATTAGCCACTCCAAAGCCAATGCCGGCGTTATAATTAGTAACTGTACCTGAGCCTGTTATATCAAGCACTACGCCGTAATAATGCACGCCCGAAACTGTGTCAGGACTAAAAACATATCCGGCGGTGTCTGAAACCCCAAGATTTTTTGTTCTATTCTCTAACACTGTTTTTGAAGAATAATTCAAGAATACTGCACCATCAACGCAACCTGCTATTGTTCCAGAATTAATGTTATCAACTTGGTTTTCACTCACATTTATTGTAACTCGATTATAATATGATGAATTCACATTGCCGATTGACATATAAGCCGTAATATCAGAAATTTGCATATATCCGTTTGCTGGCGATGTTATAAGCCCCGCCATAAGCCCAACATTCAAAGTGTCAATCTCTTCCATTGCAAAAACATTAACTGAGCAGTCTTCAAATGAAATGTTTGAAGTGTAACCGCCGTTTATATGCCCGCAAAGCAGACCAATATTGCTATTATCATTGTTTGCGTATGAATATAATAAGCACTTGACGAAATTCAAATTTTCAAACCCTGTATTAAGAGCAGAGCCAATGAAAGAGCCAATGCCTTCTTGATAATCCGGCGAATTCGAAGAGCCAATATTTTTTATTGTAAGGTTATAAATTTTTGAGCCAGTCAATGTGGAATTTATGAAAGTTAAAGAATAATCTTCAAAATCAAAACCATAATTTCCGCTGTCATCATACCCTTTCAAAACGCCTGAGAAATTATTTAATGACCAGCCGGTATTGTTTATATAATTTCCAACTTTAACAATGCCGTTGCCGTCTTTTCCAATAACAATAAATGTTGCATCTGGATAATAAACCATATTCATTAAATCTTCGGCAACAATAATATAAAATATGTTAACTTCTGCTGATGTAATGAGGCTTGGAAGCATATCGCTTTGATATCTTTTCCAATAATTTGGGTCCCATTCAGAATTGCGGAAATATGCGTCCATTTCGCTTCCGCTTTGCTGAGCACCATAATATTCAAAAAGCGGAATAATCGACTGCACATTTTCATCAATTATTTCAAAGAAATTGTTTGAACCTAAACTTGCATATGATTTTTTAACATTTATTTCGTTATACTGACCGTTATAATTAAATTCAATTTGCGACATTGCAAAAACATCATCGCTGTGAATTTCTTGGGTTATAACAGGCAATGTATAATTTGAAAAACCGCTTTTAATTGATATATCGCTATCGTTATTTAACACTATGTCTTCTAAATATTGGGCTACAATGTTTTTAGTTCCTGTCATTGCAAAAATATCATAATAACTATCCGGCAAGTAATAAGTATCATCTAATGCATTTTTATGTAATGTCCAATAATTAACTGCATTAACCTTATCAAAACTCAGTGTTCTCGTTTGGTCAATATATCCAGCAATTCCTCCGTTACCTGCTTGTGCAAAAACATCACTAAAAGTATATACTTCATAAAAGTTTATGTTATTAATTGAACTATTTTCTGCAAAAGTTATTGCACCAACAACTCCACCTGCATAAGTTGCTCGCGTGTTTCTGACTGGAAGTTTGCTATATGAATGAGAAATATTTCCCGTTATAAGTTCGCCGACAAGTCCCCCGATATATTTTGGCGAATATTTTCCGGTTTCTTCGTGTTCAAACAAACTTAAATTGCCACGTTCAACTGTGGTTGAAGCAGGATTTGAATAATAGTCAGATACACTATCTTCAATCAATGTCTGAAGCACATATTCGTGCTGTGTTCGCACCATATCAAGGTCGCCATAACATTCGCCGACAATACCGCCAGCAGAGAAATTATAGGCGATAAGTTTTTGATTTTTGTCTATTGAAAGTTCAAATGTTGCATCTTTAATTAAAGATTGCGGTCCAAGATATCCTGTTATACCGCCCACGGAAGAACCGCTTATTCGCATACTGCCGTTAACAGTTAAAAAGGCAAGTTGCGGATTTATGAGCCGAGCATTATGAGCAAGACTAAATTTATTGTCATTGTCATAAATATCAACAATTCCAGCAATACCGCCCGAATATGAAATATTTGAGTTCACGCGGTTAGTTGTCGTTTCATCACGATTATATCTTTGAGAAGTGCCTGTTGCGACATGGTTTGCAACCACACTTATGCTTGTTGCTGTTATATTTTTTATTTCGCTTTCGCCAACAACCTTACCAACAACTCCGCCAACCATATTATTTCCGACAACATCTGCAGGCTCGCCAGTGTTTCCGCTATAAAGCACAAGATTAACAAGTTTTGAATTATTAACAGAGCCAGCAACTGCACCAACATTTTGAACAGTAACCGCACTTACTCCAATAACTTCAACTTGCAAATTCATAATTATTGCATTGTTTTCAAGCCCTGCAAACATACCATAATTTTTAACAGTTGTTTCAACCTTAGCAACAAGTTCAAGCCCTTTTAAAGTGAACATATTTCCGTCCAACATACCGCCGGAAAGCATCATATTGCTTGAATTGATTTTAACACCGCTTACATCATCGGTTAACAAATCAGAAAGATTGATATTTGTAACAACTCTATAATTGCCAAATACTATTTTTTGAGTTAAATTATAATAATTAGCAATTGCAGTGCCTGTGCTCAAATTGCTTCCGCCAAAAACACGGTCAAATTCATAAGCATTGCGGATAATAATCGGATTAAGCACACTGCCATATTCATAATTTTCAGTATAAGGCAACGAATAAGAAACCAATGCACCGGTTGTTTCATCTCTTTCAATATTAGCAAGATAACGGCTTGAAACTGCAATTTGATTTGCACTGACAAGTTCCGGCCCTGTGGTTGAAATATACCAAACGCCATTTAATGACTCAGAAGAATCAGCAAAAGTTAAACCGTAGAAATTCTCAGACAAATCTGGCTCTACTATTCGTTTAACTGAAATGTTGCTGTCGCTACTAGCATAAGCATCATCTAAATCTGAAGCAATATTGAAATAATAACTGTTTGATATTGTTCCGGTGTTTTTCATTTCGCCAAAGTTATCCACTCCGACAAAATTCATTTGAGTTGTTTTTGCATCTTCAATTTTTGATGCTGTATAACATCTTTCAACTTTGCCTTCGTTGTTATAGACAAATCCGGAAGTTAGTCTTCCGCTTGCATATTCAGTTTTTGTTGCATTATTTGCTGTTGTTAAAATAATGTTTGAATAACAATCGCCAACATTGCCCTTATTGTTATAAATAAAGCCCGCGCTTATGCTTGCTGTGCTTATACCACCATCTGACAAACTAAATTCGTCTTGTCCCACACCTTTTGCATAAGAAATTTGAATACTGCCATTATTTATACCTGCAAAACCGGCTGTGAATGTTACTGTACCGCTTGAAGTGTTATTTGTTATTGTTCCATTGCTGAAATAACTGCTTGCAATGTTGCCGTTATTGGTATAAACAAAGCCCGCAATATCTCCTTGTGCCACAAGGTTAAACGACGATAATTCTTTTACGCCGGACAAAGCAAATTCCAAGGTCAAACCGCCCACTCTGCTGTTTGTTATTGAGCCATTATTATCAAGCACAAAACCCGCAACTCTAGAAGTTTTACTTGCATCAATCTGTCCTATTGTATAACTAACATTTAAGCCCTGCAAAGCAGTATTTGGCATTGAATAAACAGCCTTATATGCCACGACTTGACAGTTGTAAATTATACCTTCGTTTTTTATTGCAAAGCCTGCAACTTCAATGTTGCTATACTGCGTCGTATCAACCAAAATTGAACTCGCGTGATAAGTATTGACAATAATATTTTTCAAGGTTGTATCCGCTGAAACATTATTGAAAAGTGCCAGTTTTAATGAATTGCCTTCCGTTTCTAAATTCCAACTCAATATATTGATAACACAGTTGTTTCCGTCTAAACTTGCAATTCCCGTTGTGTTATAAGGAGTATACTCTGAAAGGAACAAATCAGACATTAAAATATAATTTTGTGCATCTTCGCCTTCCAAAGCGCTGTAAAACGCATCTTCGCTGTCAATTATCAACGGGGTGTCTTCATCGCTATAAAGTTCTATGTTAATTGTGAAATAAAAATCAATATATTGTATTAAATTTTGATTGAAACTTGGAAGTTTAACTGGAATACTTAAAAGCATAGACACACTTCCCGAACGCTTACCCACAACCTTTATTATGCCGTCATCATCTAATAAGAAGGTGAAATAATTATTTGATGCAAAAGTGCCATTTGAATTTAACACCTGTAAATGATTATTTCCGTTTACATAATATAAATTTCCAATGAAACTGCCGATGTTTTCAAATTCATAGTTGACAATATAATCACCGAATGAATTTAATCCGGATTCATCTTTATAATAACAATTTTCATAAAATTCTTGCAATGCCGGATTAACAAATTGACTTGGCGTTAAAAAGTCTTTGACCTCAAAATCAAATCTTAAACTTGACTCAATGCCAATATAACCCGAGAATGCCGTTTTATCTATTTTATCAGTTTTAATCAATATGGATTCAATTGAAAAATCTAAAACACCAATGTTTAAAGCAGTTGTTTTTGTTTGCATTTTTCCATTGACAATCCACGAGATTGTAACTTCAATCGTGAAATAATTTGAATCATTTTCAAGTAATAATCCTGTACCTATATTAAGTGTAGCGCTATATGTTTTTGTCCCATTTTCCGAACTGATTATTTCAGTGAAATTTGAATGAGAAATTATGTTATTCATATCTGGTGTAAATCTGCAACCTTTAAAGTTGACTGAGCCCAAACTTTGTTCGCTGTCAACGACAACAACAAGATATTCGGTTGCGCCACGCACAACAGAATTTAGCACTTGCCCGTCAGAATCCTGCACACTAACGCTTGCACCTTTTAAGTATTGAACAATTAAATTAGATGAAATTGAAACGCCAATTTGGTCATCGCTACTATTATAAGCGGTTATTGTAATTGTGAAAACCAAATCTCTGTCAATATATTCTGATATGAAAGTGCTTAGATATAAACTTGTGAGAGAAACTGAGTTAAATTCG
The DNA here is from genome assembly GCA_028694075.1 of Clostridia bacterium. Classification (GTDB taxonomy): domain Bacteria; phylum Bacillota; class Clostridia; order Christensenellales; family UBA1242; genus UBA5489. The sequence goes on along the minus strand of JAQUUD010000019.1, from coordinate 10,768 downwards.
TCAAAAAGATATGTGTTATTTATTCTTATTCCGTTTGTTAAATTAGTAAAATCTTTTGTGTTTTTAATATAAGAATTATCGCCTTGTTTGCTCATTAAAGCAAGCCTTAACTGATAATCACCGATAATAGATGACTGATAAGTTACGGTTAAATAATCAAAACTTGCATAAACCGGATATAAGTCAATAACCAAAAGCCCTTCTCCGCCCGGATTTAAAACACTACTACTTTGCTTTTGATAATTATAATAAATCACATTTTTATCATTTACAACCAGTGAAGTTTTGGAGTTTATCGGATAATGATTTGAATTGATACTTAAAACGGACTGAGATTTAACAGTTAAATTAAAATCTTGATAAACAAGGTTGGAATTATAATTCTCAGCATTCTCCATTGACGACAACGCAAAAATCTGAATTATATATTGTTTATTATTAAAGTTATAATTTTTATAACTATCAGCAACTGTAACTGCTATTTCGAATTGATGCTGATAATAAACCGCAAGCCCCTCATCTAAGGTTTGATTGCTCAAATCTATACTGGATAAATAATATACGGTTCTAATAAGTTTTACGATTATCACAAGCATTACAGTTTGATTTTGCCCAACATAATATGAAACTGAATTTGTATCTGAATTTATTTCAGTGTTTAAAATTTCATAAGCACTATCCAAATTATTAATGTCAAAAACATTTATGCCCAAACCTTCGCCATTAAAAACCCCATCTTCAATGCCAAAAGCCATATCAGAAAAGACATATGCTTCAAAGTTATAAATATCGCTTGGCTCAATTTCTGCATCGGAAGAAGTTAAAATAATCCTGTCTGCACCTTTATACATTTTTAAAATGAAATAATTGCTATAATAATCAAATATTATACTGTTAATATCAATTAATTCTGATGATGCTGATGTCGAATAAGTATAATCAGTCGGTAAAGCATTTAATCTTAATGTAAAATCAATTTGAACTTCAGTTAAGCCTGTATTGTCATAAATTCTTTGACTATCAAAAACAAATCCGCCCATTCCGTTTCCGGTTATATAAGAAGCATAACTGTTAAAGATAACATTTAAGTTGTTTGTAACTAAATTAACCTTGCGGTCCACCAAAAGCACCTGCTCCGCGACACTTCCGTGAAGAACGAGTGATGTATTCAATTTTGAATTAATAACTGAACCATTATCAAATTGATTATTATCATATGACAACTTAAAATTGAATGTTGGATAAATCACATAAATCACAAAGGTTTTAGATATTGAATAATCATATTTAGAAAGTATTGTTAAAGTCACAGTTCCCACACCATTCATTACAATACCATTTGAATAAGTGTTTATTATTGAATTGTTGCTTGATATTGCTCTTATGCCGGCAACATCTGATGTTCCCAAAAGTGATGAGAATGAAATTGTATTTAAAGCGGTTATAACTGTCAGTTCTTGCTTTGTAAGTACTGCCGTTGCTTGATAATAAAACACAACCGACTTTCCTTCAACCGATATCATATTGCTTAAATTTTCATTTAAGGTTGAGCTAACTGATGAAGTTGAACTTGCCTGCAAAATCGCCTTAAAATAAGGGTAACCGTTATTAATGCCAACTGTTCCACTGTTCCAAATTGCATCACTATTTATGTTGTTATAATTATAATCTGGTGTGCCATAATATACATATTTTGCTGATAAAATACTATTGCTGATGTTATAAATTAAATAAGCGTTTTCAACAGTGCCTTCACTGGCAACTGCCGTTTGTCCAATTAACAAATCTAAATCATTAATATAAGCAAAGCATACATTAATATATCCGCCTGAATGAAGCCCCGCAAGTGTGCCGACAACCACACCGGACAAAATATCTAAATTCATATAGTTTTTAGGGCCCTCCGCTTCACCGGTGCTAACATATGAATAAACATAACTATATTCAAGAATTCCGTCTGTCATTTCGCCGACAAGCCCGCCGGCATAATTTCCGCCCTCAATGCTTGCATATCCGTCAGAGAAATTATAAAACTCCACTGTACTATAAGAAATAGTGCCTTGATTTAAGCCGGCAATTCCACCCACAATGCTTTGAGGTGCGGTTATTTTGCCATAAAAATTACAGTATTCAATTTGCCCTAAATTTTCGCCGACAATTCCGCCTGCATATTCATATCCTTCAGTTGTCAGCGAACTTGCCGAATAAACACCGCCTTGAGTGTTTGTATCCACTGTCACATTTTTTATTTTTCCATTATTTATTTCAGCAACAAATCCGCTATAACTTTGGCTGATATTTCCACAAATTATTAAATCTTCGACAATCGCTGTTTCTGTTAATGTTTTAAATAATGTTTTATTTGTGATAATTGTTGAAACATATGCCCCCGGATTTACAGAGCCATATAGTCCACCACTGAAAGTTTCAAATATGCCATATTCATCTTCGCTATTAATTTCCACATTATTCAATAAAATATAATGCAATAATGAATTAGTTATATCAGAAAATTCAGCAATTCGATATGCGGTTTCTCTTGAACGACCATCTGCAACGGTAATGCGGATATAAACAGCGACATCAATATCTCCCGCAACATATTGACCATTAATAAATCTATCCGCTGGTGCCACACGAATAACGCCAAAACCGCCCGCTGTTTGCTCTTTCCTTATTGTTATCCACCCTGTGTTTCTATCTATTGAAAGCAAGTTAGGCGAAGTTGAGCCGTCAGGCATAAACTCATAAATAAGATTACTGCTTAAAGGTTTTACATTGCCCGTGCCATTGTCTGCCCTTGCAATTATCAAATAATTTATATCATTATTATAATCAAGTTCAAGATAAACACCGTTATCAACATTAAGATTATCAACAACAATATTTTTAACTTGTTCGGCTTTTCTTATTGTAAGTTTTAAACTGATTGAAGTAACCTTGCCAAATTCAGTAATTTTTGCAACAAAAGTAAAACCTCGGGAATTTGCATAATTGAAATATGTTTGACCTAAATAGTCATAACTTTCAAGAGTGCTGAATGCTTCAATCAAAATGTTATTTGTGTTATTTGTAAAAGTAAAAATATTTAAATTGTTTAAGGAATAACTCATTGTATTTTCGCCGTAAGCAAAATCAGCATAAGAATTTGTCCACACAATGTTATTATAAGTTGCGTCCGCATTTAACAAAACTGACAATGTTTCGAAAGTACTTGTTAAATGTGAATCACCAACACTTTCTTTTGAATATAAAGTAATTGCCGATTTGGAAAGCGCAAATGTATTAACTGGATTATAAACTTCAACTAAGAAATAAAAATAATATGATTTTTCAACTTTAACACCGTCTTCATTTAAATCAAAACCCTTAATTTCCGCTCTCACCCAAACCTTTCCAATTTCAATAGCGGATATTTCATTAAGATTTTTTAAGAAAAGTGACCGAATGATTGAAGAAGTGGTTAAATAATTTTCAAAATTTGTGTTGCCATTTAATTCAGAAAAATTGCTAAAATCTATGTAAGACTGGTCATATGCAGTTTCTTCTAATATAAAATCATAAAAAGTATAACTTACATTCACATTGCTGTTTGAGAGCACATTTAAAGGAACACTTTTATTATTTTGCACTGCAACGCTAAATTCAAGATTATAATTTTCACTATTTATTGTTTGGTCAGAAAGAAGTGCCTTATATCCTATTGATGCATTATATTGTGAACCGGGAATTGACAAGGAAATTTGGCTTTCATCAAGAGCAGAAAAAACTTCCACGCTAGCCCCCGCAGACAATCCATTTTTTAATAAAATTGTAAGAGTGCCGTGCTCGTCAGGCATATCTTTGATTGAATTGATAAAGAAATAAAATGAATTGCTGTTTGTTCCCTGATAAACCGGAATAACAACTTCGAAACTGTAACCAATTCCAACGATGCTAATGTCACTTAAAGACGCATTGTTCACCGTAAATTCAATTTTTTTATCCATTCTATCATTGGAAGTCAGATAATAATAAAATTGATTACTCACCGACACTGCATTTGAAAAACTTAAATCTGAAGCACCCGTTTGCGAACTTATATTAAATTGTTTATAAATATTTTCATCAGTTTTTGAAGCGATTGTAAACAAAGCATCAGCAGAAGCACCTGACCTCGCCTTAACAAAAATATTTTCACCGCTTTCATACTCATATTCATCGTTAACGAAATTTATTTCAAATCCATTCGAATTATAGAAAAGATAATCACCAGCGTTTGTGCCCAATTTTAAAATTAAAATCTTATCAGAGTCTGGCACGCTTGTCGGAAATGCTGAAGCATTAATTTTTAAACCAAAAGTGTTATAATATAAATCATAAACCACAAAATCATATGTTTCTGGGCTCACATCATCAACCGAAACTATAACATTTGTTATTGCATCATAAATTTCGAGATGAAAAAGTTTTGAAGTTAAGGTGTAGTTATAGTCGGCATAAGAAATTTCAAAAAGCAAAACTTCCGCTCCGCTTAAACTTTCTGCGTTGATAATAAATGTATAGTTTACAGAATTATTGCTTATTGTTTTTTCAGAACTTTCCACGCCCGCATAGTCAGAAACCAACGCTAAGGAACTTTGCATATATGGATTGATATTAACATTTCTTTCACCTTGAACTGAAACATAAAAAGTTAGATAATTCTTATTTTCAATATTTTTGGCAATTTTTACTATGCCATTCAAATCCACTTCTTCATTGGTGTCTGTATAAAAAGCAGAATAAGAAATTTGACTGTCAGTAAGCGGTTCAATAACGTCAAGGGATAAAATTGCAGAAATATCGCCATTCGAAGCAGATTCAGCCTTAATCATAATTGTACTTTCAGAATAATCTTCGTTTATAGTTAAAATATTGTTTGAAATCACTGCATCGCTGGTTGAAGTATAAACTGAAAAAATAATATCTTTTTGAGTAGTATTGAGTGGTTCTAATATCAAAAGTTTATCAGGGTCTAAACTTGTTGAAGCCCCTTTAACTGCATATAATTCTTTTTCATCTGTTGTTTGAGAAATTGAATTAATTTCGATTTCAACACTCACATAAAAACTTGCAAACTTACCGCCTTCTTTTGTTGAAACCCTAACCATAGCATTTTTAAACACAGCGCTTTCGTTTCCATTTAAAACACTTGCAACATTTGCGCTTAATGATAATGTTGTTGTGCCATCATTGTTATAAGTGGCGACAACATTTAACTTGTCACTTTCTGTGCTTATATTAACTTGTTTATTTATGCTAGCATTATCAGTTTGCACCTCAACAATAATATCTTCAGTTGTTGAAACTCCATTTTGGATATATAAAGTAACATCTCTTCCCTGATTTGAGAGCAAAATTTGAACTTGGTCATAAGAAGGACCGCAACCCGAAAAAACCACCGCAACTGTGATTAATGTTAAAAGCAAAAAGAATTTGCAGATTAAATTCGTTATTGGCTTATTTCTTGAAACAACCTTCATATAATCCCTCAAATATACTTTGAGTATATTTTTAGTATTAGTATAACAAAATATGTAGAAATAAGTCAACTTAATTCGATATTAGCAAGAAAAATATTTTATAAGATAATTTTTTGTTTATTTTTGTATGAAAAATTTTTAATAAAACAATTTAATAAATTTTTAATATTAAATTTATTTTTATTTTATTATAAGATTAATGTGGGGTGAAAATAATTTAATAAAACATTTTAAAATTTTCTAAATAGTAAATGAAATAAAAATATCAAATAAATATTAATAAAATAATAAATAAATATGTAAAAATATTAAATAAATTAATTTAAATTATTATTAGATAATTTTTATATGTTTTTAAATAAATTTTTTATTTATTTTTAATTAAATATTTTTTTCTGGTCGCTTCGCCACCTCTTATATGTTTTTCATTGAAATTATCACTTAAAATTTTATGTATTTTTTCATAAAGCGAGCGGTCAATTTTTTTAAGCCGAGTTGAAACATCATAATGAACTGTACTTTTGCTTATGCCAAAAATTTTTGCAGTTTGCCGAACTGTGCATTTCGTTTTAAATATATAGTTCCCAAGGCTTTCGGCCCTTTTGTTTAATATAAAATTCATTGCTTTCCCCCACTATTTTAGGTTTTAATTTAGTGTATGAGAAAGTCAGACAAAAAAGAACACTATCCGGCAAACACTGCCAAATAGCGTCAATTTATTATTTTTTTTAATAAATAATTATGAATTTTTTTAACTCAAAATATTTTATAAAACTTGATAATTTCAAATTTTTTGTTTTTTATTAAAATACGCCGAGATTATCTTAGTTTATCCATTTATTTTTTAATTTTATCTTTAATAACATCATAGATCTCTGAAACGGTTTTCATTTTTGAAGTATCTTCATCTGGAATGTTTACGCCAAATTCTTCTTCAAGCGTCATAAGCATTTCAACAACATCAAGCGAATCTGCCCCCAAGTCCTCAATTATTTTTGAATCGTCTTTTATGTTTTCAACATTTGTGTTAAGTTGTTTGGCGATTATAATTTTTATTTTATCAAGTGTCATCTTGTCCTCCATTAATTTTTATATAACTCAATTAGAGTATAACATAAAAGGTTTTAATTGTAAATATTTTTTCATGCTTAAATTTATAACCGAAGATGTTTTTATTAAGATTTATTGACATTTTTAATTTTTAGACAAACAAATTTTTTATTTGCGATCAGATTTAAAAAAAATAATAAAATTAAAAAATCAAACTATTTCGCTTTTTATTGCGTATAAAAGTTACGAAAAATAAACAATATAAATTATGGCAAAAATTCAGGCTTTCGTTAAAAAGAAAAAAAACAAACTCGGTAAAAAAGAAAGTTGGTATATTTTCTTTATCGTTTTGCTTTCGTTGTTGTTGATTACAAGTCTTTCTTTGCTATGGTCCAACAGTCTATATAAATCCACCGTGGCAATGCTCGGGCAAAAAACCCTTGGCGACACAATTAAACTTGAACTTGAAGACAAAGGTTCATTTAGTCAAGCACTTACATTTCAAGGCTCAATATTGCAAAATTTTCCAATTCATCAGGAAGGTTATTTAAAAGTCAAAGAAGATCAACCCGACTGCGTTGCACGAGTTAAAATATTTATTTATAACAGCATTCAGGAAGAACCTGTTTTGTTGACAGGTACTCTTACAACCGACTGGACATCAGCCGACGACGGTTATTATTATTATAAATATGTTTTAACTGAAAATTTGGCATTTAAATTTTTGCATTCGATAACCTCGCCGGGCGATGAATTTGATTTGCATTCCACCGAAATATATAATATTGTAGTGACCATTGAAACCCTGCCATATTCCAGCGATTTTGAACTGATTTGGGGCACAACTTTTTTGGAAGAAATAACTTAAATTTCTAATCAAAATTCAAACCAAATCAATATTTGACCTTGTGTATAAATTCGTTTCAATTCACAGCCCCTTGAGATGTAATATTCAATCAATTTTGAAAATTTACTTTTTTCCAGAGGTTTTAATTCAAATCTTTTACTGGTGCATCGCATATATCCTTTGGAACTTATGTTTTGAACCACACACTTTTTACGGCTGACCTTGCAAGTACACTTTAAATTTACTCTCCCCCTTGCGTGTTTGAAACATCTAAAATATACTTCTTGCCGACTGTTGCTTTTTTTTATTTTCACCTCCCCCTTGCGGAGTTGCAACTGTGCACAATTTAAAGAAAAAATTTTGGGCAATCTTGCCCGATTTTTATATTTTTTGCATAATTAGCCAAAATCCTTTTAATCTCATCAAAAAATTTTTTAATATTGAAATTTGAGTTTAAAATTATTGACAAAACTTAATGATGTGAAAAAACTAATTGCATTCCTGATAATTATTTATATTTTCATATTTGTCAGTTTCAACAATGATAAATTTATTGATTTGTGCTCTTATTATAACAATGCTTCTTTAAGCGTTTTTTGTGAAAATTATATTGAGCCAAACGATGATTTATTTATTGCAATAAAAAATGGCGATAGTTATATCATTCAAACAAAAGCAAATAAAGCAACAGAAGTATTAAAGTATTTAACAAATTGCTCAGGGTTTATGTTGACTTTTAATGGAACAAAAGAAAATATCAAAAATCTATTAAGCGAGATAAAAATCATTAAAACAGAAAAATCGGCTGATATTGAAATTTTTTATGCTTATACTTGTGGATTACTTTATTCGACCGTAATTGATGGCAAGAAAGTAAATTTACAAGTTGCTATTAACAAAAATGTAATAACAATCGGCTCCCCGCTCATATTAGGCTCTTATTAAATTTTCAGTTTAGTAAACCAGTCCAAAATCAACATAATAATATTTTTAGGTTCTACCCCATTTCCTCCAGTCGCGTTTTATAAATTTTTTAATCCAAGTTTCTATATAATTCAAAGTTAATGTAATAATGTTATCCCAAACTAAATAATGTCAGAGATTTTATCGAATTTTGTCTTATTTGCTCGTTTTCGGTTAAAAATTGAACACTTGGCAATAATGAAAACAAGGAGGTTAAAAAAATGAAAGTAGAATTGAAAAAAGAAAACAGTTTAATGAGTTGGATTAAAAAATATGGGACTTATTGTTTGGCGGGGCTTTTAGTTGTTGCCATTGCATTAACTGTTACATTAACAAGTGGCCAAATTAAATCTTCAGATGCAGATATTACTTCAGCATCAAACCCAATCGTAAGTGTCGGCGCTGAGTCTGCTTTAACGTTTTCATTGCCAATGGCAGATGCAAACGTGCTTAAAGAATTTTCAAGTACTGAATTGTTTTATAACGAAACATTAGGGTGGTGGGAATCTCACGATGGAGTTGACTTAAGCAGTGATGAATTAGCGGTGCTTGCGGTTGCGAACGGAAATGTAACTGAAATTTATTCAACTTATGCAAATGGTTGTGTTGTTGTTATAACGCACGCAAACAATTTTAAAAGCCAATATAGTTGTTTAGACAGTGATTCATTGCTGGTTGAAGTTGGTGACACTGTTCAGCGAGGCGACCAAATCGGAACAGCAGGAGATTCAGCAAGCAATGAACAAGCGGACGGCAATCATTTGCATTTTGAACTGTTTTTAAACGATCAAAATGTTGATCCATCTAATTATTTAGATTTCGAGAATAAATAAGTTTAATGATTTTATAAATTAATATTTCCCCAACTTTTAAGAACAACTAATATAGATTAGTTGTTTTTTGTTTGCAATAATACTTAATTTTAAAAATATAGAAAAAATTTCAAAAATTTAGTTGACTTATGGAAAATTATAGTATATTATATATATTATTAGTAATACTAATTATATTTATATAAACTTTTTTTGCAAGATTTTAAAATAATTTTCAATATTTAGTTGACTTATGCAAAATATTAGTTTATTATTAATATAGTTAGTAATACATATTATAACATCTTATAAAATTAAGGAGGATTTTAAAAATGTTTATGTTAAATAAAAGAACGCAAAAATTAATTGCAAAGGGGACCGCTTTGCTTATGTCGTTAACAGCACTGTTTGTGACAGCTTGGGCAATTCTAAGCACCGAAAAAGTGGGGCTAACTGTTAATGTTTCATTTGACTCGGCGGTTACCGCCAAAGTCTATTTGGCAACGGATAGTAGCACCGCGGTGGATTTCAAACAACCGAATTCAACTGTAACTGCTGAAAACTTTGCAAAAGCAAATTCCGCTTTGGTTTTGGACACCAAAGATGGTGGCACACTTACAAAAAGTTCTTTTGAAGCCTTAGGCACTGGCAATGGCTTAAAATGTAATGCAAACGGCGAAATGGAGTTTTATGTTTATGTTGAAAATTATAGCACAACTGAAAGTGTATTCTGTGAAACTAATATAGAATTCACGGGGGCTAATGGAATGGAGCCTTTTAGTGTGGAGAGCAATCCAACTTCAACTGCTTTCCCTATGAGCGGAGGTGATGCTACCAAAAGTTTATTAACATTCAAAATTAAGTCAACAAATGTAACAGGCTTAAACGCGAATACAATCGCAATTGAGATTGATTTGAAAACAACTTGTTTTGTTTTGGGAGTAAGTCGTTTGCTTAGTTCTACATCAAGCGCTTGGACAAAGACAAATGATAATTTTGGTTTAGTTGGTAGAGCCTACACTAGCGGGGATTTTTCGCAACAAGATGCTTTTGCAATGGCAGTTAATGGCGGAACACTTGATTTTTATAAAGACATAGATATTGTTAATATGAGAGTGAGTGATGGCGAAATTGTTGCGCGTTTAAGTGATTCCACTTCTGGTTTTGTTTGGACTGGAACAAGAAGTGGCGAGCAAGTTGATGTTATGACATATTATCCGGGGCATTATATAAAAAGATGGCAAGATGCAACAAATGAATATATCCAACTATCAATGTGGGATTTTGATGGGGCTCAATATATTGAGCCATATTACCGTGGAACGTTTAAATCAATAATAGATACCACTACTTATGGAAACACTGAAACTACAAAAATATTAAGGTCATATGCGGGTAGTGTACCAACGGGAAGTTTGACAATTGACAAGTTCAGAGATTATGCGGGCAATAAAACAGATAATGAAATGTCAATAGGTGACTGGCGGGATTTTGACTTTCAGTGCTTATATTTAATCAAATATGCTGATTATAACTCTCAAAGTAAAGTTGGGCTAGGAATTACTAACAGCAGTTATAGTTCGGTGCAAGCA
>JAQUUD010000070.1 GCA_028694075.1 Clostridia bacterium | reverse complement strand
GAAATTCCCGTCCACCAATAATCGTGATTACCTTTTATTATAACTTTTTTTCCGTTTAGTTTCTCTAAAAAAACGAAGTCTTCTTTTGTTTCTTCAATCTTCATAGCCCAACTAATATCACCAGCAATTAAAACAATGTCGTCATCTTTAACCTTTTTGTTCCAGTCTTCTAAAATTTTTTCTAAATAGTTTTCCCAATTTTCTCCGAAAATGTCCATTGGTTTGTTGCTTCCAAATGATAAGTGTAAATCGCTGATTGCATAAATTTTCATATAAAATTTAACCTTTTAATTTAATCGTTTGATTGCTTATTTAAAAAATTCTATCATTTACAACATTTGCTGTCAACTAAAAGCAATGCTTTGAAAAACAGGCGACGCAATTTTTATTAACAAAATGTTAAAATATCAAAAAAAATTTATGAAAGTTTTTGCATATGATTTATTTTTTTCAATTTTTGTGATACAATATTTGTAAATGAAAAAAAGAGTTTTACAAAAAGGTATTTTAATACCCGTTCTTATAATATGCACAATTTTTGTGCTGTTTACGCCTTTTGTTATTGTTGGAAACAAATCAATTTTTGCTGAAATTGAAACGATTGAAAATGTTCCTCACAGGAATTTGGAAATTAGCAAAGATCAAAATGGAATTACCACAATAAAAAATGATGAAAGTAATGCGGATATCAAAATACTTCAACTTTCAGACTTACATATATGTTGCTCATATTTCACAAAAGAGAGAGATGCGGCTATTATTAAAGCGATTGTTAAAGTTGTCAACTTTGCTCAGCCGGATTTGATTGTAATATCGGGTGATATGTTGTTTCCTTTTATTTTTCGTTCTTATTGCACAGACAATGAAACAATGGCAAAAGCCTTTATTTCAACATTTGAAAAAATTGGGATTCCTTATGCAATGATTTTTGGAAATCACGATGCTGAAAGTTTGGCGAAATGGAATAAGTCACAACTTTCTGATTATTTTTCAAGTTCAACTCTTCAACATTCGCTTTATGAAAGCGGTGAGCCGATGTCTGGCATTGGCAATTATGCTATAAAGTTATTAAACAATGACGGGACATTAAGTCAGGTTGCATATTTTATAGATAACGGTGAAGGTGATATAAAGCAAAATCAAATTGACTGGTACTCAAGAAAAGTTTCAGATTTCAATACGGAAGCGGATAGGAGCGTTCCATCAATAATTTTTATGCACATTCCGCTTTATGAATATCAACTTGCATATGAACAAAGCAATAATGATTTTTTATATGGTTATCTTAACGAGAGCATTTCTTCAATAAATCCGGAATGCAGGTTCTTTGACACAATAAAAGCATTGGCAAGCACAACCGCAATTTTTTGCGGGCACGACCATAGAAACACTTGCGGAATGTTATATGAGGGCATTTTGCTTTCATATTGTCCGACCCTTGATTATAACGCATATTTAAATTTTTACGAAAATGAAGAACTTATGGGCGGGCAAATAATAAGTTTGAATTCAAACGATGGAACTGTTGATGTAAATCAAATTTATTTATTGGATATCCCTTAAAAAAATTTTATTGAAATAAAATTATTTATGTAAACTACATTTTATGTTTGATTTCAATAAATTATGTCAAAAATAACAAAAAATGATTGACTTTTCATATATCATATATTAGATTATTAAAAAAAGGAGTTTTAATATGAATTGGAGTGTTTTGGTAGTATTTGCAATAATCAGCGGATTGGTTTTATGGCTGGGGGCTAAATTTTTTGGTAAAAGGGGGCTGGTGTATGTTGCTGTTCTGGAAATTGTTTTGTCTTTGACACTTAATTTTTCAAATGCATTTATTTTTGGAGTGCCAATTACGGGCGTTTTAATTTTTATGTTAACAGCAATGTTTGTTATTTTTCTTTTCTACAAAAAATATACATTAAAAGATGTCACAAAATTGTTGATATTAACGGGTAGTGCGTTATTAGTAATTGGTTTAAGTATGGCGGTTTGTTATATGTATGTTGCCAACTTAAATTCTGCTTGGGTGGTTAGTTTGCTTCCGATGATTGCAATACTAGTGTCTTTCGGAGTTGCGGTAACTGTGGGTTATTTAGTTGATACAAATGCGAAATTTGTTAAAGATTTTACGCTACGGAATTTATTGTCAATGGCGTGTGCCGTTTTCTCTTTAATTTTAGTTTATAATCTGTTTGCATTAACAGGCACTGTGTCTTTCGGCAACTTTTTATTAAGTTTGTTAATTTCATTTATTGTGTCAGCCATTTATATGCTAATCTTGATTGCATTAGATAAATTCGGATTATTGGTTAAAACAAATGAGTTGAAAAATTCAGTAATTGAAAGCAAACAAAAAAGCATTAAAAAAGAAATTAATCTTGATAATGATGATTAGGAATAATTCGAGTTATAATATATAACATTTAAACCCGAGTTGGAATTCTTAAAAAAAAATATTTCGAAACTAAAAATTTAATTTGCCGGCGGAAAAAGTCGCCACCTTAAAATCAAAGATTTCAAGGTGGCGACTGGGGCAACGCTTTTTCAAAGCGTTGCCCGCTTGAAAATTCCAGATAGGGATTTTCAAGCCTTTTCGCTGGCATTTTATTTAATAGGAAACAAAAGATAAATAATATTTAGTCATTTTTTATATTTTATGATTTGCAAACAATTAAAAAAAAGAATATAATTATAATAAATTTTAAAATAGAAAAAAAGGAAACATTATTTTGGCGAAAGTGCACTTTTTAATTAAAAGAAAAAAATTAAAAATCGGATTGGCTTTGGGCGGGGGTGGTGCCCGTGGGTTTGCTCATTTGGGGGCATTAAAGGCCTTTGAGGAATATGGCTTAAAGTTTGATTATGTTTGCGGAACGAGTATAGGGAGCATAGTCGGCACTTTTTATTGTGCAGGATTTTCATATGATAAAATGTTTAATATTGCAAAAAACATAAATCTAAAAGACCTTAGAACTAACAAGATAATGTTTTTGCCGTCAAAAACAGATGGCATTGAAAATATGATGATTGAAAATCTTGGCGATATCAATATTGAAGACCTTAAAATTCCGTTTTCTGCCGTTGCGGTTGATATCAAAACAACTGATGAAATCTGCATAACAAGGGGCAATCTTGCAAAGGCAGTTGCTGGCAGTTGCTGTGTTCCGGGAATTTTTCAGCCTGTTGTTTACGGCGATATGCTACTATGCGATGGCGGGTTGAAAAACACTTTGCCCGCTGATATCCCAAAACTTTTTGATTGTGATTATGTTATTGGCATTGATGTTAACAAGTCCAGATTATACGGAACAAACAGCAGTAAAGTTATTGATGTGTTAACCTGTTCAATAAGAATTTTGATGCAAAGCAATGTCGTGAAAGGTTATGTTTATAGTGATGTGTTGTTAAAGCCTGAAACTAAAAGATTTAAATCCACAAAAACTGAGGGTTTTTTAGATATGATTGAAGAAGGATATCGCGAAGCCATAAACAATATGCCAGCGATAATTCGATTGTTTAGTTCTAAGGCAATAAGAAAACGCAAGAAAAACAAATTAAAAGACAAACTTGAAAAACCGGTTATTTTCTAGAGTTTTTTTAAATATTATAAAAACTTTCAAAATTAATAAAAAATGATATAAAAATGATATAAATATAATTTAAATAATAATTAAATTAAATAAATAATAATAAAAAAAAATAAAAAATTATTAAATAATAAAAATCCTAAAATTAAATTTAAAGGATTACAAATGAAAAACGATAAAAAGCAAAAAGGCGATGAAATTTATTCTCAGGACTTTTATGAGTTATGCAACACAGTGGAAACCAGGGAAAAATCTCTTAGAATAAAAAAATATAATTTCAAATTAAGGCTTACAGTCGCACTTTTGTTTTCTATTTGTTTAGTGAGTATGTATTTCATTAAGTTTCAGTTTGAAAATTTAGTTAATTTTATGCCTAAAACTTTTTTCTATGATAACGGATTGTATGTGCATTTTATTGATGTCGGGCAGGGAAAAGCGATTGCCATACGCACTGATGACGGGACAAATATTTTAATTGATTGCGGAAAAGAAATTGAAAAGCATAAATTGTTTGGATATTTGGAGCAAAATTTTTTTGCAAGTGATAATGCTGAAAAAGTTTTTGATTATTTTATTTTAACGCATTCAGACAGTGACCATATTGGAAACAGTGTTGAAATATTTGAAAAATATGAGATAAAAAATTGTTGCAGACCGAAAGTTTACACTCCAGCAGAAGCGGAATTGTATGGAATAACAAATTCATATCAAA
>JAQUUD010000018.1 GCA_028694075.1 Clostridia bacterium | reverse complement strand
AATAATTTTCAAGATATCTTAAATATGAAAAATGCAACAATTCTGCATCATTAACAAACAAAACAAATGTAGGTGGGTTTATGCCCGACTGAGTTATATATTTTATTTTTAAGCGTCTATTTTTTCTGAGTGGCGGTTCATTTTCCATAACTGCACTTGCCAAAAGTTCATTTAAAACACCGGTTGTTATTCTTCGAGATGAGTTTTCCAAGACCTTATCAACTTCCGGCATAATTTCGAAAAAGCGTTTTCCTGTTTTTGCGGAAATAAACAAAGGTCTGAAATAACTCATAAATTTCAATTTTTCTTTTAAAATTTCAGTAAACTTATTAATGGTTTTATCATCTTTTTCAGGAATGTCCCACTTATTCATAATAATAATTGACGGCTTATTTTCTTCGTGAACATATCCGGCAATTCTGACATCTTGCTCCGAAATTTCTTCGCCCGAATCAAACACAATCAAAACAATATCTGCTCTTTTTATGGCTTCCATCGAGCGTAGAACAGAAAAATGTTCCACACTTTGATTTTCAAAAGCCCTTTTCTTTCTCAGCCCTGCTGTATCCACAATTATATAATCTTTTTTATTATATTTGAAAGCACTGTCAATTGCATCTCTAGTTGTTCCTGCAACATTGCTAACCATTACCCTGTCTTCGCCAAGAATTCGGTTAACAATGGAACTTTTGCCGGTGTTTGGGCGTCCAACAACTGCAATTTTTATTGTATCGCTTTGTTCTTCATCTGACATTAAAGGCAAAGCGGAAGTAATTTCATCTAAAACTTCGCCAAGCCCTTTTGCTTGCATAACTGAAATTGGAAAAGGAATACCTAAATTTAATTCATAAAATTCATAAGTTTGTTCAACTTTAAAATTATCCAGTTTGTTCACAACCAAAACAATTTTCTTGTTGCTTCTTCTAAGATAATCAGCAATTTCCTTGTCATTATTTGTTATTCCCTGTTTGCCGTCCACCATAAAAATAATAACATCTGCAAGTTCAATTGCAAGATTTGCTTGTTCTAATATATTTTTTTGAAAAAAATCGTCGCTTTTGTTATCAAGCCCTCCGGTATCAACAAGTGTAAAAGAATGCCCCGTCCACTCAGCATCTGCATAAATGCGGTCTCTTGTAACACCCGGCGTTGCATCAATTATGCTGATGCGTTTGCCAACAATATAATTAAAAAACGAACTTTTGCCGACATTCGGTCTGCCAATTATTGCAACAAGTGGCTTTCTCATTTTAACCTCTTTAAGTAAATTGATTTTTTTACTATTTAAACAAATTTTTGATAATTTTTATATTAATATCATTAGAATAACACAATAATTAAACAAAAACAAGAATTTAATAACATATCATTGTACGAATAACGCAAATAAGCAAAAATATTATCTATAAAAAATAGTTTGCAATTTCAAATCCTATTAATTATTTCTCAATATCAACATTATAATTAGACTTTTCATATATTTAACAAATATGTTAATTTTACAAAATTTATTTACTTCCGGTTGGATTTGGTTGTTAAAATTTTATTTTAATTCAATCTTACATTTGCTTGACATAAATTGTCGATAATAGTACAATACTATTATTAAGTGAGATTTCAAAATTTATTATAATTTATTGGCAAAATTTTTTGATTAAGCAAACTAAAAAAGTTGTATAATAAATAACAAATTTAATTTAAAAGGAAAAAAATTATGAAAATATTAAAAAAAGGTATAATTGGATTAATAATTGCTTTGACAATATCATTAAGTTTCGGCTGTCAATATAATGATTCTAATACTGGCGATGACGACTCACATCAATATGACAATCAAACCGTAACTTACATTGATGCAATAGATGTTAATGAAGAAACAAACCGCTCTGATATGGTCGAACAATATATGCAAGCCACAGCTACAGTTTATGTTAATACATCGATGGGAAGCGGAATTGCAGTCCATGCGGGCGGTTACATAGCAACAAATTATCATTGTATTGCAGATGCTATTGATAATCCCGACACTACAATCGAAATAGAAATTTTGGTTGAAAATGAATATGCAATTTTTTCTGCTGAACTGCTTTGGTATAATATAACTTTTGATTTGGCAATCATTCGCAGTGAATATTATAATATTCCTTATGTAAAAATGGCTGACCGTTGGATTGACAGCGCAACTCCACTTAGAATTGCAGAAGAAATTTGGACACTCGGCACACCGTATGACCCAAGTTTGCGAAATACATATTCAACTGGAACAATATCTAATAGTTCTATTGATAAACGCAATTCAATTTCCAGCGGACGAGTTTATGAATCCTTAATTCAACATTCATCGGCAATAAGCCCCGGAAGCAGTGGAAGCGGGCTTTTTGATGCAGATGGCAATCTTTTAGGGTTAAACACATTGGGAGTGATTTCAAGCGGTGCAGAAAGTTTGTTCTTCTCAACACCAATATATCCGATAATATATATCATTCCACAAATTGCTCAGTTAAATGAAGATGATGATATTTCAACAAATTATTCTTTTCCAACATTAGATATAACTGAATATGATAAGATTATGGCAGTATACAACGATGATTCTTATTCTGAAGATGGAGTTTTAATTCAAGAAGTTACACTTGGCGGACAGTCTTTCGGTGAACTTTTTGAAAATGACATTATAACCGGTATTTCAACCGAATCATCAAATATTGGTGGAGATGATTACTATGCTGTTAACATAAGAAATGATTTGCTTTATGCTTTATCAAATTTTTCTGCTGGCGATACAATTAAAGTTTATTATACCTCTGGATTAACCAGTAATTTTGCAACCGTAACACTTGGTTAATTAAATATAAATCATTAATTTATAAAAAATGGTTTTAGTAAAATATTAACTTAATGATTTAACTAAATAAAATAACCAAATATGATTTTCAAAAATTTTATGATTAATTAAGCAAATTAAGTAAATTAATTTTCTTATATTTTAAGGAATGAAATGAAGTTGCAACTCGGAATTGATTTCGGCGGAAGTTATGTTTCCATTTGTAAGAAAGGCGAAGGCATTGTTTTTAAAGAGCCTTCGCTCATTTCTGTTAAAGGCAAAAACTCTAAATATCATATTATTGCAATGGGAAATGAAGCGAAAAAAAATCAAAGTAAAATTTTTGAAAACACCTTGGTGTTCAGTCCATTTTCAGAAGCACTTGTCAAGAGCGTTGATTATGCATCATCATATTTAAAATATGCGCTAGCCAAAATTTTTAAAAGTGTGCCATATTCTAAAATCAACTGCACTGTTGCTGTGCCTTCAGGGATATCACAAGAAGAAGAAAATAAATATTTGCAAGTTTGTAATATTGCTGGAATAAAAAACGCAAAAACTGTTAAAAGCATTATTTGCACTGGAATCAGTTGTCGAATTAATCCGGCAAACGCTTTTCCTATGCTTATTGCAGATATCGGCGGTTCAAAAACTGATGTTGGAATTGTTAGCAATAACTCAATTTTGCAAGGTGCAACCTTAGGGCTGGGCGGAACATCGATGGATAATTCCATTGTGGAAATTGTTAGAAAAAAATACAATATGGAAATTGATGAACCGACGGCTGAAATGATAAAGAAAAATATTGGCAGTTTATATAGCAACGACACCTTAAAACTTGAAGTTGTCGGATTGGATTTATCAACTGAAGCGCCAAACAGCACTGTTGTTTATTCCAAAGATATTCGTGAAAGCATTTTGCCTTATTTCGAAGAGATTGTTAAGATAATAAAAGCAACGCTGGCGGAACTCAAGGAAGACGAAGAAGAATTAGTATTAAAAAATGGACTTATTTTGTCAGGCGGAATAATCGGCATCAGCGGTATTGAAAAATATTTTGTAGACAAACTAGGTTTAAAAACCATAACCAATGACTATGCTGAAAATGCTGTTGTTATCGGTCTTTCAAAGGTAATCTAATTATAAAATGTGAAAATTCATAAATTTATATTTTTAATGGAGTAAAAATAATGAACATTCAAAATAAAGAAAATATTAAATTAACAAATGATGTGATTTGGATAACATACATAGATGACGATGGTCAAGTGAAGTCGGTTCCATTAAAAAGTTTTCAAAGAATCGCGAAAAAACGAGGTTGGAAACCAAATAAATTAGAATAGAATATTAAAAAATTTTTCAGATTTTTAATTAAATAATAATAAATCTTAAAAAAAATCAAAAAAGGACAATTTGTCCTTTTGTTTTTTTATTTATTTATATTAGAATTTATGAGGAGAAAACCGAATGGCAAGAAAAATTGTAATAACTAGCGGTAAAGGCGGAGTTGGCAAAACAACAATTTGTGCTAATTTAGGCGTTAAACTTGCTAATCTAGGATTTAAAGTTGCCCTTGTTGACACTGACATTGGGCTGAATAATCTTGATGTTGTTATGGGGGTTGAGAATAAGATTGTTTTTGATATTTCCGATGTGATTTCAGCAAGATGCAGGGTTAAACAAGCACTCATTCAAGATGAACGTTATCCGACACTTTTTATTATGCCGTCCGCTCAACTTGATAGCAAAAACTTAATAACAGGTCCGCAGGTTAAAAATGTTATTGAGATGCTTTCGCCATCATTTGATTATATCTTGATTGACTGCCCTGCCGGTGTGGAAAATGGGTTTCACAGGGCAGTGTTTTGCGCAAATGAGGCGCTGATTGTTGTAACTCCTCATATTTCCAGCATTCGTGATGCGGATAAGGTTTTATCAATCCTTTCAAATTATAGTTTACATAGCAAAGGTCTTGTTATTAACAGAGTTCGCGGTGATATGCTTTTAACGGGCGAAATTATCTCAATCGAAAAAATCGTGGAATTGTTAAATATTCCAATTTTGGGCGTCATACCTGATGATGATGCAATTTCAACGCTTTCTTCACTCGGGGCATTCGCTTATGGAACTAGCGGGGCAAAAGCCTTTGCAATACTGGCTGAGAACATTCATAATGGGTCGAAAAAAATTTACGATTGTTGTCACAAATATCGGGGCGTGGTTGGAATTATAAGACGAAACATCAAAAGGAGAGTTTAAATATGAGTTTAAATATTGCTGAGATTGGTGGAAAAAGACTTGAAAAAGTTTTAATCAAGGATAAAAAAGAAAATCCGACAAAAATGTGTGATTTGCTTAAAAGTGATTTGAGATTTTTATTTGAAAATTATATGGAAATCAATAATTTAGATTTAAATTTTGAAATTGTTGACAGCCGATATCTAATTCAAGTGAAAGTGCAGGCAAAAAGATTGAAAAGTTTTGGGAGCCTACCTTATTGGAGAGTAACTTGATTTAAAAATTTTTTATTATTCTTTATTTAGTTTCTTTATAATTCAATTTAACATTTTTGATTTATTTATAATATATTAATTTTATTTATTTTGTTATTATATTTTCAATTCTAATTTAATCATTACACCATCAAAATTATTTCAATTTTAGAAATTACATACTTAATCAATATATACTTATATTATATAATGTGAAAGACTATTAAAAAATTCTAAGCAGACGGTGCAATCGCATATAATTAAAATATGAAAAAATTTGGCTTGCACCCTCTATTCATTTTGCTTGGTTTATTATTTATTGTAACTGGTTTCGGAATTCTTTTTTTAATTTATTTGATAGTTGTTATTTTGCACGAATTGACTCACGCTTTCGTTGCGAAACGATTAGGCTATAAAATTAACAAGATTTTTTTATTGCCTTTTGGTGCTCAACTTAGTTTAGACCAAAATTTTATGGAAGCAAAAGATGAAGTTTATGTTGCACTTGCCGGTCCGCTTTGCAACTTTTTTTTAGCATTTTTGTGCATTGCAATTTGGTGGATTGAACCAGTTATTTTTAATTATACAAAAGAATTTGTGTTTGCAAATTTTATTAACGGCTTAATCAATTTAATGCCTTGTTATCCGATGGACGGCGGAAGAATTTTTGTGGCATTGCTAAGTAAAAACCTTGAACGAAAAAAAGCATTGCGTTTCTGTTTCTTATTTAATTATGTTGTGTCATTAATTTTTATAATTTTGTTCTTCATTAATTTAAAATTCGGAGTTAACATTACATTTGCATTAATGGCAATTTTTATTTTTTTTGGTACTATTGAAAACAAACTCGGAGGTAATTATGTGCTTAAAAATATTCCTTTTAGTGAATTTCGTTCAAATAACACGAAAAATATTCCTGTCAATATTTTTGCTGTTAGAAGTGATATTGAAATTTTCAAAATTGCTAAATATTTGAGTCAAAACAAATATAATATAATTTACATCATATCTCCTGACGAAAATATTAAAATAATATCACAAAAAATAATTAAAAAATTATTATTAAAATATCCGCTAAAAACAAGATTAAATGAAATATATAATATTTAATTATTTTTTTATTAATATTTATGTAATTTATATTAATTCGATTTTATTATTAATTAATTTTAATTAAAGTTTTATTTTAATTATTTTTATTTTTAGTTGAATTTTTAATTTTAAAATTGGTTTCAATAAATTAAAAACTTTGCTAAATTTCAATTTATTGTCAATACTTATTATTTATGAAACAAACTTTAAAGTATATTTACGAACGCCTTTTAGATAGTTTCAAATTGGCGGAAACAAAATATTCAATTACCATAGCACTAGCCAGCGGTGTGATTGTTTTCGGCAGTACATTTTTATCGCAAACGGAAATGCTTGCAAAAATCTTTTCAGCAAGCTGTGTAATTTTTGCATTAATATCTGTTTTATATGGGTTCATCGCATTAACTGCAAGAAGAATTAAACTGCCCGTTAATAAAAAACCAAAAAACATTGAAAACTTAATGTATTATAAAATAATTATAAAATTTGATGAATTTAATTACATTTCAGAAATAAAAAAGCGTTATCAATTTCCAAATTCTTATAAGCCAGATGAACTGGATTACGATTTGGCGAGGCAAATTATTACACTCTCCAAAATTATTAATATAAAATATATTTACTTTAATTTATCAATAATATTTCTGTTTATCTCGGTGTTATTTGGTGTTGGGTTAACTATGCTTGGAAAATTATAGGTAATTATTTAAGAAAATAATTTAACATTGCGACCAATTTAGTTTATGAAGAATTTCTAAAAATTTAAACGAATAAATAATTTAAAATTAACGGTAAATTTAAAAAATATAAAGATAAAATTTACTAAAAAAGGAATAAAAAAAATGTTCAAAAATTTTATATATTGGCTTGAAAGTATTGAAGAAGATACGCCTTTGCCTTATGAAATAAATCATATTTATTTTTGTTTGCATAAATCAAATGATTATATTTTTTTAAGTTTTGGTGGAAACCAGCATGAAGATGAACGGGCTTTTAATTTTGAATATTATCCTTTAGAGGCACAATTTTTTGATGTTTATAAATATGATAAGAATTTTAATCTTTTAAAACTTAGAACGCTTGTTGAAAAAATCCTTGAAAATTCTTTTTTTCATAATCTTTTTTTTAATAAAATGATATATATTTCATTTTTTGGTGAAAATAACCGATTTAAATTCATAAACAATTAAAAATCGCTTGTTTTTTACGGAAAAAACAGTTATTATTATTGTATGGAATTTTTGAAAGACATCAACCAAATATATAATTTACTCGAATTTATGTTTAAATTGAACGAAACTGACAAACCAAAAACTTTAAGCAACGAAGATAATGAAATAATTTCAAATGAACAAATTTTGAATGAAACAACTTCAATTGAATTGAATGAATTGACTGAGTTTCCCAAATTAAATTCGAATTTTTTTAAAGAAAATAATTTTATATCGCAATTTTTAGATGAAACCAATATAAAAAGTTTGTCTGATTATATTAATAACATTGAAATTCAGACTGCTGATGTGGAAAAATTGTGTAAATTAATGTTTCAACTAAATAATTTTGTGCCAATGTTATGCAATCTTACTTCAATGTTTTTATCAGCAAAACAATATGAATTTGTTTATAAAATAACAAGCAAAATTTTTGTTTCTCATATTGGAAACAAATTTTATCATTCGCAAAATGCAAAAAATTTTAATGAACGATTTTTTGACAGATTTATTGAAATTATAAAATGTGCTGACATTGAGCCCAAACTATATATTCCTTTTCTTTTTAGAATTTATAAGAGTGATAAATCAGATGCTTATAACGTTTGGAAAAATCCAGCACTTGAATATTTGCAAACTTTTTGGAACAAAAACGAAAGTTGGTTTTTGGAATTTATTGATGAGAATCCTGAAGACAGATACCATGTTTTTTCGGCAATTTTGAATGTTGATTCAATCACGGGCGTTGAATATTTAATCAATGATTACATTTCAGAGAGAAAATTATCGCAAGAAGAAATTTCAAATTTAATTAAAATTTTTAAGCGAGATATTTTATTTTTTATTGAACGCGAAACCCCACAGGCAGATGCTGAAAAACAGGCGAAGTTTGTTGAAATTATGTTAAATATGGATTCAGATGCCGAAGTGATGTCCCGAATAAAATTCATTTATGAAAATAGTAATGATGCTAATATAAAAAAACTTATTTCAAATCATTTGGGCAAAGATGAACTTTTAAACAAAAGAACAGAAAAACAATTTTTGAACGCTGTCCGCCGTGAAATTAAAGAACCACAAGAACGAATTTTTGGTATCTCTTTTAATAAATTTAATTTAAAGTTTGCTAGCGGTTATCCTGCGGATAATTCTGTTTACACATACTTAATAAACTTATTCAAAGATGAGAAAGTGTTAAGCAATTTAGCAAGATTGTCCGTTTTAAACAAAATTTTTTCGCAAAGCGAATTAAATAATATGACTAAAAAACTTTTTGAAGAACTTTCTTCCAAACCTGATATTAAACAAGCAAAATGGTGTTGTAGATTTGTTGCCTTGCTTTCGAATGCAGAACTTGAAAAAGAGATTTTGAATTTTATTATCACACTTTTTGAAACACAGCGATATAAAGAAGGTATTTATTTAATTCAATGCTTAATTCACAGCAAAAAAACTGTTGTTATTTCCACTATAAAACAACTTTTGGAAAACAAAAATGCAGTTATGCTTGAAAATATTGAACAGCTTATTAAACTAATCTCTGAAAAATGCAGTTTAAATGTTGAAGATGTTAAGGATTTACTGGTTACTGAAAATTTTGATACGGAGCAACTTGAAAATGAAAAAAGGCGATTATTTAACGCATTCATAAGTGAGAAAATGTATACTCCAGAAATATTTAATAATTTATTTATTAAAAATAAACTTTATAATTATCTCGCACAAAATCTTGTGTTCGGGGAATATAAAAAAAGCAAACTTTATAATGCTTTCATTGTTGATAAACAAGAAATTAAATTTTTGATTGGCAAGGGCATAAAAAATGGAATTGAAAGATTTATAAAAAAAGAAAATGTAAGCAAAGAAAATGATACTGCTGAACTAAAAATTGTCGAAGAACTAACTGATGAAAATATTGACATATGCGCAAATGGTATCCAACCGACAAGCATTGAAAAACTGAATGAAGAGAAAAACAAGGAAATTTTTATCGGAATAATTCACCCGCTGGACTGCGATGAGAAATTCAATTTTATTTTCAATTACTTTTCAAATCCAACTTTCAATCAGTTTGAAAAACCAAGATTTAATATAAAAAATTATAAAAAGTATTGTGTAAACGTGAATAATTTTTCGGGATTACTCATTTCTCCAAAATCTTTTTGCAGGTCTTTAACGCATAATGGTTTTAGCATAAACAAGTTTGATGAAGAGTCTGAATTTAATTCACTTGTTCATATAATGCCGTCGCTAAATTTGATTTGTGAAGTTGAGTTTAATCAACTTTTGACAGAAAAATCTTCCGCTTTAATAAATTTAGGCAATATATGTTTTTATAAATCAAGCGACACTTTAAAAGCAAATAATAAATATATAACAAAAAAAGCAAACTCATTAAATATTAACTCTTTGCCATATCGATATTTTAATTACGTTTTAAGTTTAATTCAAAAAGCAATTTCCGAAAAATAATTTTTTTATAGCGAAGCGGGCAAACCAGCCAAACGGACATAGCGAAGCGGGCAAACCAGCCAAACGGACATAGCGAAGCGGGCAAACCACATAATAATATTTTAAAAACTCAAATCACTTGATAAGTTTTTATGTTTTTTGTTATAATATTTTTATATGCAAATTGAAGGCGAAATTGTAAGTATAATTTTTAGAAATGAAAGCAACGGTTACACTGTTGCCCGGCTTTTACATAATAACGCCGAAACAATTGTTGTGGGAAATTTTTTCCAAATTGCAATAAACGAAAATGTGCGATTGAACGGTAAGTTTGTAGCAAACAAGAAATATGGCGACCAGTTTGTTTTTGACACTTTCGAAATGATTTATCCGACATCAGTTATAAGCATAAAAAAATTTTTGGAAAGCGGTTTAATAAAAGGTGTCGGACCTGCCACATCAAATCTTATTGTCAGTGCTTTCGGCAAAGATTCGCTAGATATTATTGAATTCAACCCTGAAAAATTAACCAAAATTAAAGGTATTAGCAAGGACAAAGCCGATAAAATAAACAAAAGTTTAACTTCAATAAAGGAATCCCAAAGCACCATAATTTTCTTAAACGAGTTTGATATTACATTTAACCTAGCATTAAAAATTTATAAGCAATTTAAAGGAAAAACAATTAAAACCTTGCAAGCAAATCCTTATTGTCTTGTTGAATTTATTGACGGCATTGGATTTATTAAAGCAGATAAAATTGCAGTGAAGATGGGTATTGCTAAAAACAGCGAGTTTCGTGTTCGTGCCGGAATTTTGCACAGTCTTAATGAAGCATCTGAAAAAAACGGACATACATTTTTACCTTATGAAAAACTGATTGAAAATTTATCAAAACTGCTTGCTTTGAATGCCATTGAATACTCTGCCCTCTTTGATAAGGTTTTGCAAATTTTGACGATTGAAAAAATTATTTTCCGTTTTTTTAAAGAATATCAAACCGTTGTTATGCTTGCAAAATTTTTTTATTTTGAAAAATTTGTTGCTGATAAAACTGCACTTTTGAATATTTCAGTTACAACTGAACAATTTGATATTAATCAAGATATAAAACATTTTAAAAAACTCAACTCAATAAAATTTCACAGCGAACAAATAAATGCGATTCAAACTGCTGTGAATAGTGGCGTTTGCATAATCACGGGCGGACCGGGCACGGGAAAAACAACAATCATAAAATGTATATTATCAATTTTGGACTCTCAAGGCAAAAGGTGTGCCCTGCTTGCCCCAACAGGTCGGGCATCAAAAAGAATGAGTGAAGCAACCGGCAAAGAAGCCAGCACAATTCATCGGGCTTTGCAACTGGAATTTTCAAGCGGACGTTTCGGGTTCAATGATTCAAATCCACTTCCATTCAATGCAATTATTGTTGATGAATTTTCAATGGTTGACATTTCACTGGCCTATAATCTTTTAAAGGCAATGTCGCGCGATTGTAAACTTATTATGGTTGGAGATAAAGACCAACTGCCAAGCGTTGGTGCTGGCAATGTTTTAGATGATATTATCAAAAGCGGAGTTATTCCAGTTGCCCAATTAACGCAAATTTTTCGTCAAGAAGAAAACAGCCTCATAATAACAAATGCTCATAAAATCAATCAAGGCGAAATGCCGGAGTTTGATAACAAAAGTACGGATTTCTTTTTTGAATCTAAACTAGAGCCGGAAGAAATAAAAAATAATATTGTTAATATGGTAACAAACCGCATTCCTGAATTTCTGAATATTGAGCCTACTCAAATTCAAGTGCTAGCACCGCTTAAATCTGGTCTTTGCGGAACTGAGAACTTAAATAAAGAACTTCAAAAACGAATTAATCCGCCAAGCACAATTAAGCCAGAAATTATATACGGCGACCATATTTTCAGGCAAGGCGACAAAGTTATGCAAATTTCGAATAATTATAATTTAGAGTGGACCAAAACTTATGAAAATAACTTAAAAGAGGACGGTTTAGGTGTTTTCAATGGAGATATCGGATACATTCAAAGCATAAATAAAAGCACGGGAGAAACTTATGTTAAATTTGATGACGGAAAGGTTTGTTTATATCCACGAACCGAACTTTCACAACTTTTTCTTGCTTATGCCGTTACGATTCACAAAAGCCAAGGAAGTGAATTTGATGTTGTGATAATTCCTGCAATTTCAGGACCAAGTATAATACTCAACAGAAATTTAATTTATACGGCAGTTACAAGAGCAAAAAAAATGGTTGTTCTTGTTGGCGAAAAAAAATATTTAAGGCGTATGATTGCTAATAAATTTTTATTAAAACGATTTACAATGCTTAAAACTTTTTTAATTGAAAGCAACAGAAAAACACGAGAACTGTTTGAATAATTTATTATTAAAATATTAATTTATTCAATTTTAAATATTTATTAATTAATTATTTAATATTTATTTATTATTTTAATTATATTAAAATTTGTTTTTAATTAATTATCTTAATAATTTAATTATATTAAATTTATAATTTAAATTTGAAATTTTATATAATAATTGCAAATTAATTAAGACTTTTTGTGTGAAACAAATATGATAAAATTTTTACAAATGGAGATGAAATGAAGTTGAATGAAACGCTTGTCCGGCTGAGTCAAACTACTTTAAATACAATGTATCCGACAGGCATTAAGTGTATATTTTGTGGATATGAACTTTCAAGCAAAACAGATACCTGCACTTGTGAAAAATGTCAAAAAAATTTGCCTTTTATTGATGATAAAAAAATTTGCGAGATTTGTGGCAACCAAATTAAAAGTCTTGCCCCGATTTGTGAAACTTGCCACGGAAAAAAGCCAGCGTATATAATAGCAAGAGCACCCTTTGAATATACGGGTAAAATAAGATTTATTATAAGCCGATTCAAATATAATAATGAAAAATATTTGGCGAAACCGCTTTCATATTTTATGGCACAGGTTTATTTAAGAAATAATTATAATTGTGACTTAATAATTTTTTCTCCGCTGAGCAATGAAAAACTTAAAAAGCGTGGATTTAATCAAGCGGAACTTTTGGCAAATGAACTCTCTGAAAGATTAAATTTGGAAGTGAAAAAAGATATTATTATCAAAGTAAAAAATACAATAACACAAACAAAACTCACTCAGTTTGAAAGAAAAATTAATTTAAAAAATGCGTTCATAATTTCAAACAAAAAGCAAATTAAAAACAAAAGTGTTTTATTAGTTGATGATGTTTTTACAACCGGCACTACAGTTGAACATATCAGTACATTATTAATAAATTCTGGTGCAAAAGAAGTGAAAGTTTTAACTCTGGCACATACAAATTTTTATAACAAACACAACCACGAGGCTAAGAAATATTTAATAACTAATTTTGATTAATTAATTTTTTATTTTTTTCTTATTTTTTTCAAGTAAGCCCACGAGGAAAAGTATAAAAATAGCAAATATGCTAATAATTATTTTATGGATTTAGTATGTAGAAAAACCGAATGCAAATATAACAAAAACTATGTTTGTCAGGCAAAAGGCATTTTGATAGACAAGAAAATTACGTGTGCAACACACGAACCTATCGCCGAACAAAAACCTGATTATAGCAAAACCTTGCCGAAACGAACGCCAGTATATGGCAAACAAAGAATCGTGAAAGATTTAAACTTATTATGCAAGGCGAATTGCTTGTTTAATCATAATGGTTATTGCAAGGCCAACGGCATCACAGTAAACAGCCTTGATGAAAAGCCTATTTGTGTAACTTTTTTAAAAAATTAGTATTTAAAATTTTTACGACCAAAAATAAAATTTTCATATCCCCTTCCCTAAACAAGTTGATTTAATCACACGGAATGAGCAGGACGCTGGAACGGGACGTTATGTCATTTAAACGGACAAAGCGAGCGGACAAGCGAGCCAAACGGGCTAAGCAACAGTCAAACGGACAAAGCGAGCGGACTAGCGAACCAAACGGACAAAGCAACAGTCAAACGGACAAAGCGAGCGGACTAGCGAACCAAACGGACAAAGCAACAGTCAAACGGACAAAGCGAGCGGAACTAGCGAGCCAAACGGGCTAAGCAACAGTCAAACGGGCTAAGCAAGCGGACTAGCGAGCCAAACGGGCTAAGCAACAGTCAAACGGACAAAGCGAGCGGAACTAGCGAGCCAAACGGGCTAAGCAACAACCAAACGGGCTAAGCAAGCGGACTAGCGAGCCAAACGGACAAAGCGAGCGGACAAGCGAGCCAAACCGGGCTAAGCAACAGTCAAACGGGCTAAGCAAGCGGACTAGCGAGCCAAACGGACAAAGCAACAGTCAAACGGGCTAAGCAAGCGGTCAAGCGAGCCAAACGGGCTAAGCAACAGTCAAACGGGCTAAGCAAGCGGTCAAGCGAGCCAAACGGGCTAAGCAACAGTCAAACGGGCTAAGCG
The DNA here is from genome assembly GCA_028694075.1 of Clostridia bacterium. Lineage (GTDB taxonomy): Bacteria > Bacillota > Clostridia > Christensenellales > UBA1242 > UBA5489. Next base: position 6,288 of record JAQUUD010000018.1, on the reverse strand, counting down.
AGCGGTCATAATCAAAATCAGATTTTTGTTTAAATAAAAACTAATGAGTACCATAAAAGTATACCTGTTTGGCATATTTTCTCTGCATTCAAATATCAGTAACCTTAATGTAAATATTTATAAAACTATAAAAATTTTTTTACATAATAAATAATAAAAAGTAATTGACATTATCGCAAAAATATGATATATTTATTTTATCTTGGGAGTTTAGCTCAGTTGGTAGAGTACCTGCCTTACAAGCAGAGGGTCATAGGTTCGAGTCCTATAATTCCCACCAAAACAAAACGCTGGAAACCTTACAAACAAAGGCATTCAGCGTTTTTTGTTTTTATCGATTTATCCAAATATTCAAAAAAATACTTAGAAAAGGGGTCATTTTTATATATCAATATATGATTTATTTGTTTTTTTATTTTATCTGAATCAAGTTCAGCATATTATCGAATAAATCAAAAACAAATCGAAGTTTAATTAACAAAGCTGGTTTTTGTTAATTTTTATGTTGAATATTATATAATTTTAATTTATATTGACTTTTTTATATAATCGGTTTATAATATAGTAATTTTAATTAGATGTTTTTGCAAAACAAAACGCTTGATTGATTGGCGTTTTGTTTTTTTAATAAGTATTTTTAAAAAAAGAGGAGATAATAATAATATGAAATTTAACGAATTTAACTTAAATCCAAAGATCTTAAAGGCAATCGAGGCTTTAAATTTTGAAGGTACGACAGAAGTACAAGAAAAAGTAATGCCTTTAATACTAGATGATAAAGATGTTGTTGTAAGAAGCCAAACAGGAAGTGGCAAGACTTTTGCATATGCTTTACCGCTTATTGAGAAAACAACCCTTGATATAATTTTTCCTGAAACTTTGATTGTATGCCCCACTAGAGAACTTGCATCACAAGTATATGAAGAATTTAAAAAAATCACAGGACGAATGGAGAATATAAAAACTCTTCCAATTTTCGGTGGAATAAATATGGAAGGTCAAATTAAAGCATTGAAGAGAGGGCCTCAAATTATTATAGGCACGCCCGGAAGATTGCTTGACCATATTAGAAGAAGAACTTTAAAATTGCAATATATTAAAAGAGTTGTTTTAGATGAGGCAGATGAAATGCTTAATATGGGATTCAAAGAGGATATTGAAAAAATATTGCATTCGACACCAAAAACAAAGCAAACTCTTTTATTCAGTGCAACATTCCCTGAAAGAATTAAACAAATAGCAGAGGATTTCTTGATAAATCCTGTTAAAGTTGAAATCGGGCAAGCAAACAAGAGTTTGGCTAATATTAATCAATCTTATGCCTTTGTTAATAGGCTTAAAAAGAGCGATGCCCTTCTTGAAATTTTGGAAACAAAAAAAGATAAATTGATATTGATTTTTTGCAATACGAAAGCAATGGTTGATAAATTGGCTACCACTCTTGTTCAAAATTCATATAAAGCGGTCTGCATTCATGGCGATTTAAAACAAAGTCAAAGGAAAAAAGTTTTTGATAGTTTTAAAGCTGGAACTGCAAGGATTCTTATCGCAAGTGATGTTGCGGCAAGAGGGATTGATGTAAAAGATATTGAATATGTTATAAATTATGATTTGCCAAAAGATAAAGAATATTTTTTACATAGAATTGGAAGAACTGCACGGGCTGGCAAAAGTGGCACTGCAATCACATTAATCACAACAAAACAACAAATGCAAGAACTTAAACAAATAGAAGCTGAAACAAAATCCAGCATAACTCCACTGACTCTTATTAGAAACGCTTACGATATGTCCATTCCGCAAGAATCATCAAAAGAAGGTCAAACAGGGAGAAGATTTTCTGGAAGAAGACCTAAAACTGATTATAGCAACAAAAATTCCTTTTCAAGAAGAAAAGATAGTGGAAAATTTGAAGGCTTTAAGAAAGATACTGATGAAAAAAGAAAACCTTATCAAAAATCGAAAAGAGAATATAAATCAAATGATAATGTAGAAAATGATTTTAATAAAAAACGTTCTTATAAAGAAGAATTTTCTTCTTTTGATAGGAAAAAATCATATAGCAAGGACGGTTCTTTTGAGAGAAAAAAACCTTACGGTAAAGATAGTTCTTTTGAGAGAAAAAAACCATTTGATAAGGAAGGTTCTTTTGATAAAAGAAAGTCATATGACAAAGATGATGCTTTTGATAGAAAGAAACCATTTGGCAAAGAAAGAACTTTTGAAAAGAAAAAATCATATGAGCCAAATAAAACTTTTAAAAAATTTAAAAAATAATGCGAATTGTGATATTTTTTTAAAAAAAATAAATGATTTGATAGTAGTTAAAAAAAGTGTTGTATCAATTCACAACACTTTTTTTTATTATTTTTATAAATTCTGTTTGATATAATATTTCTTGGCTTTTTTAATTCAAATTTTTCTTTTAAAAAAAAATTAAAATTGTGTTAAATTTAATTGTAATTTCTATTTCGCACAAAAAATTCACTGGCGGTCAAAATTTTTAATTTTTAATTAATTGTTATTTAAGTCTTCTTTTATTAAAATTTGATTACTTATTAAAAGTTTTAACGCAAGTAATGTCATAATAGCGTATGCTCCGCTATTTTTATCATAACTAAAATTCTCAACCAACAACTTTATTTAATCCAATCAAAATTAATATTGAATGCCCCATAAAACAAGTTGTTTCGCTTTTTTATTGCAAGCAACGCATTTGGTGCTTATATGTTCACAATTTTCTAATATGCAACGCGACTTAATGCCTTTAATTTCTTTCATTTTCAATTCGCAAGCCTCATCACCACACCACATTGCTTTAATAAAGCCGGGGTGTGTTTCTATAACTTCTTTCACTTCTTCCAAATTATGACATTCATATGTTTGTTTTTGATATCGTTCTTTTGCCTTAGCAAATAAATTATTTTGAATATCATTCATTAAACTATTAACTTCATTGACAACATCGCAATCTTTTGAAATATTGATTTTTTCTCTTGTATCTCTTCTGGCTAAGGTGATTATATTATTTTGCAAATCCCTTGCACCAATTTCAATTCTTATAGGAATTCCATTTACTTCGTGTTCGGCAAATTTAAATCCGGGGGATTTTTTTGAATCATCAAGGAATGCAATTATCCCGTTCTCTGTTAATTTTTTTAAAATTCCCATTGACGTTTCCTTAACTTGATTATCTTCGCCAATCGGAACAATAACAACTTGTCTTGGTGCTATTTTGGGCGGTAAAATCAACCCATTATCATCACTATGAACCATAATCAGACCACCAATCATACGCGTTGTTGCGCCCCACGATGTTTGATATGCGAATTCATCTTCGCTGTTTCTGTTTGTAAATTTAATGCCAAACGCCTTTGAAAATTTTTGCCCAAAATAATGACTGGTTGCAGACTGCAACGCCACACCGTTATACATAAGAGCTTCAACTGTGTATGTATATTCAGCACCTGCAAACTTCTCTCTTTCAGTTTTTCTTCCTGTTACAACTGGAATTGCAAGATATTCTTCAAAAAAATTTTTATATATATTAAGCATTTTTAATGTTTCTTCTTTTGCTTCTTCTGCGGTTTCATGAATTGTATGACCTTCTTGCCACAAAAATTCTCTAGTTCTTAAAAACGGTCGAGTTTCTTTTTCCCATCTTACCACATTTGCCCATTGATTATAAAGTTTTGGAAGGTCGCGATAGGAACTGACTTTGCTTGCATAATAATCACTAAACAGAGCCTCGCTTGTTGGGCGTATCATTAAACGTTCTTCTAATTTGGATTGCCCACCAGATGTAACCCACGCCACTTCAGGAGCAAAACCTTCAATCATTTCGCTTTCCTTGGCAAATAATGATTCTGGTATTAAAAGTGGCAAATATACATTTTGATGTCCAGTTTCTTTTAATTTTTTATCTAAAATGCTTTGCATTTTTTCCCATAATGCATAGCCGTTTGGTTCTAATATCACAAAACCTTTCACATTTGAATAATCCGCAAGCTTTGCCGCTTTAACAACATCTGTATACCATTGAGCAAAGTCTATGTCCCTGCTTGTAATAGCTTTATTTTTCATATTCACTCCTAAATTTATTTATTATTATACGACTATTTGTTATGTAGGTCAATCAAAGTTTGATTTTTGATTTTTCTAAGTTTATTTTTATTAAAAATCCTACAGTTTCACCCATTCCACAACTAAATCTTTTGTTAGGGTTTTGAATTCAAGTTAATTTGTTTACGCTAAACTAAAATAACAAAATTATGATGTCAAAAACAATAAAGCCTTCGAATAAATTCTTATTAATTTAAGCAAAAAAATCTGCGACCAAATTCAGCAAAAATTAAGACTGAATAATTCTCACTTTAACCCATATATTTGATGCAATGACATTAAAAAAAATGATACAAAAAATTTTCGTAAATGGGGGCTTTTTTTGAACTTTTTCAATTTTTATCAGAAAAATAAAAAATTGGCTGAAAGCCTTATGAATAAAGCATTTCAGCCAGTTTTAGAATTGGTGGGAAAGGACGGATTCGAACCATCGAAGCCGGAGGCGACGGATTTACAGTCCGTTGCATTTGACCACTCTGCAACTTTCCCTGAGCATTTAAGAAAAAAAATTATTAATGATTTTTGTTTTATTATGATTCATTTAGGCAAACTGCGTATCTACTTACAATGCAAACAAATACAATATAATAATTATTTTCGTTTTCATTTGATTTAATTCGACTGACAAAAATTTTTATGATTTTTCTTTTTCTTGCTTAGTTATTTTATCATATTATACCCCTGCTGTCAACTTATATTTTCTTATTTTTTAAATAATTTCCTAATACCATTCCAATTTATTTAATTAAAATATGTTTAATAATTTGTTTAAAAATTTGAAAACTAATAAAGACCGAATAAATATTTTAAAATTTTTTGGTATTTTAATTGACATTTAAAATTAATTGGTATATTATAAATATATTAAGTAATACTAATTATATTTATAATAAATTATTTGCTAAGTTTAAAGAAAATTTTTTAATTTTAGTTGACTTTTACAAAATAATAGTTTATTATTAATTTAACTAGTAATACATACTATAACATTTTATAAAAATAAGGAGGATTTAAAAATGTTTATGTTAAATAAAAGGGTGCAAAAATTGATTGCAAAGGGGACCGCTTTGATTATAACTTTAACGGTTATGATTGGGGCGGCTTGGGCAATTCTAAGCACCGAAAAAGTTGGGTTAAGCGTCAGCGTTTCGTTTGACTCAGCGGTCACCGCCAAAGTTTATTTGGCTACTGACAGTAGCAGTGCGGGGCAATTTTATCAAGATAGCCCAACAGTTAACACTGAAACAGAAACCGATTTTGATACAGACTTCTCTGCTTTGGTTTTGGACACATATCAAGGCACAGCACTTACAAAAAGTTCTTTTGAAGCCTTAGGCACTGGCAATGGCTTAAAATGTGATGCTAACGGCGATATGGAATTTTATGTTTATGTTGAAAATTACAGCACAACTGAAAGTGTTTATTTTAGGGCTAATATAGAATTTGTTGGCACAGGCGAACAAACCGCCCCATTTAGCACAGTAACAAACCCAAATTACGAAACCGCCCAAACTGCGGGGGGGGTAGCCCTTCCAAAAGCCTGCTAACTTTTAAAATTAAGTCAACAAATGCCACAGGCTTAAATGCGAATACAATCAGAATTGAAATTAAATTAGAAGTTCCTTTAATTTTTGGAGTAAGTCGTTTACTTAGTTCCACATTAAGCGCTTGGACAAAAACTGATGATAATGAAGATTTGATTGCTGGTGCTAATCAATATGCAAGTGTCAGCGAATTCGACACTGGTGGTGCAGTTCAAGATGATTATGCAATTAGCATTTATGGCGGAACACTGCAATTTTATAAAGATATTGATATAGTAAATATGAGAGTTAGTGATGGCGAGATTGTTGCGCGTTTAAGTGATTCTGAATCTGGTTTTGTTTGGACTGGAACAAGAAGTGGCGAGCAAGTTGATGTTATGACATATTATCCGGGGCATTATATAAAAAGATGGCAAGATGCAACAAATGAATATATCCAACTGTCAATGTGTGACTTTGATGGTGCACAATATATTGCGCCATATTATCGTGGAACTTTTAAAGCAGTTTACACAGGTGGTAAACTAAGGTCATATGCTGGTGTTGTTCCGACAGGAAATACACAAATTTCAAGTTTTAGAACATATGCAAGAAACCAAGGAATGTCAATAGGTGACTGGCG
>JAQUUD010000069.1 GCA_028694075.1 Clostridia bacterium | reverse complement strand
TTGATATTCTTGTAATTATATGTTGCACATACAATAGAATCGTCTGGTATAGCGGCGAAAGCCCCACTATTAGGGATTATGACTGTTGTACTAGAAGCATCAATCGCCCCATACATTATCCCCTCATATTTTATCCACACTTTAGCATCTATATCTCCTACTGCCACTGGTGTTTTATCCAATGTAATTGTCCTTGTAGACATTGTAACGGTCTCTTCCGCAGGTAAGTTAGCATAATCTCTATCCGCACCTCCCATTGATGCTTTCCAAAGATTTGGATTATATGCAGCACTAATAATACTGAATGTAGCCTCACTTGAATGTGAATATCTTAAAAGCATTGGGGCTCTTTTACCCCCCCTTATATCCAGATTACTTGCAGAGAACTCAAACATTGTTTCTGTGTTTACTTTCCCCATAGCTGCGTATTCTCCACCCTTATAAGCTATAAAATTGCCTACTCCTACTGCATAAAGATTGCCTGAGTAATTAAAAGCCATTTTTTATTCTCCTTTTTTATTTTTTATTTATTAATCCCATTTACTTTTTTTTCAATTTCAGCGAGATTGGTTACTTTTGAGAAATATTGATCTTGTTTAGGTATTGCACTATTCCAAGATAAAATATTATCTCTATCTTTTTTCTCCATATTTGGAGACAAAATTGTCATTAATTCATAATTTTTCATAATATCATATCTTCTCAGTAAGTTAGTAAATCTACGAATAGATAAGTTTAATATATATTCTTCAGTATATCCACTTGCCAACATAAGACAATCAATCAATTCTTCAAATGACGCAATTTTTCGTTTATTTATCCTTGCCATCAACTCATCTTTTTCTTTCAACTTTTTTCTAATGTCTGGGTGGATTTTCCAATCTGGCAATTCTATGCAATTTTGCTCGCATATAATATCACGCATCTTTTCAAAATCTTTCCAATCATATAATTTACCATCAATACTAATAAGTTGTTTTTTGCCTTTTTCTATAAATTTTATGGTTTTTTCTCCACTATTATCAATTTCGGGTTTTTGCAAACACATCAATAATAAAAATTCCAATCGTGGCAAATAATTATTAGCATTGTCTATCTTTTTGCTTAAATCTTGATAGAATAAAAACTGCAATGGGTTCATACCCATACATTCAGCCAATCCACTATCATATTTATTGACAAAAAAACATTCAGCCAAAGAGTGAAAAAACATATAATAAATTGTTTTAACTGGATAAATAAATAAATCTTTGTATGGAACTGGTTGATTTGTGCTGTAAAAAACAACATTCAAATCTTCGCCACTCCCAAATTTTTTGTATAAATCATATAGTTTTTTATAATCATCAGTTAAGTTATTCAATTCGCACCTCCTATATAAGGACTGCAAATGTTAATAATTGCCCTGAAAAATTTGTGTTGTATGAACCTTTGCTAGCACCAGTTGACCTACCCGCACCATTTGGTGCATTTCGGTTGTTAAACAATGGTGTATTAGTAGTTAGTTCAGGAATTACTTTTTGCTCTAATGCATTACAAAGTTCATAAACTATAAAATCACTTCTATCTGCATTAGGGTTTATCTCATCAACAAAAGTAAGTTGCTTGTTTGGAATTACTATCTTAAAGTGTACCATACAAACACCTTGATTATCGTTGATGTTCCACTTGTTCCCCGTAAATATTCTAATTTGTGGCACTGCATTTGCAAATGCTTCATCTATTTCATCTTGGAATATAATTGATTTTGAAACACTTGAATTTGTCGTGTACATTTCTTTTGCATTGCTAATTATCATATTTGCCTTTTGCGAATTGGTTAAATTAGATTTTACCAACGGCATATCTTCAGGACTTATATAATATAATAATTTCCACAAATTGGGCGCATTGTCAAAAAGATAATCAACTATAATTTTGCTAATGTTTTTTATTTTACCCCAATGTTCTTTATTTGTTGGGCATCCGCTAGTACTCATTACCACTTACCTCCCAACATAATATTCATATTTACGACTTCGCTTGTAATATTATTCGTGCAAGTTATCACCAAAGGCAAATTGCTTTGTAAAATATTAGCAATAGAGAAATTATTCCCGTCTACTGTTGTTAATGTATAATTTGTGCCAGCAATAGGTCCACTTGCAGAAACTGCAAATGTATTAGTATTAGGCACCCCATTTATATATTTATATACAGTAAATAGTTGTGTTTCACTTTGCAATATTTTAACTATTTCGGGCAAAATTTTATTCTCGTTAGTAGTTGGAGATATTTCCCCACCACCATCTGCGATATTATTTACCAAGTCATCATTTGGTTGTACTTGTGCTTCAAACAAATATAATTCCATATAAGTATCACTTATGTGATTATTTATTTGCTTTATTTGAAATGCGTGCCCATCAAAAATAAATCTTTGGTTATATGGTATAGCAGTCGTTTTAGAATTTTTTTGCACTTGAATAAGCGTATCCGCATTTATTTGTGGAACACCTTCAGAACCTTCATTGAGGTTGGTATTAGTTATGCTTCGCTTAAAAACACATTCCCAAGAATTTAATACACCATTAGGATCAATCCACTTTAACCAATTATTACATTTACGCAAAATTGCAGTGTTAAGTGCACCAATTTTTGTGTCAGTATTAGTGATTAACCAAGTAATATTATCAAACTTATAATATTTGCCCAACCACTTATCAGTTGTTGTGTAGTTTTTATAAACTATCTTTCTAAACTCATCACCAAAATTTTCGCCAGTTGATGGGTTTATCACAGAACTAATTTGAACACTTTCATTGGCGAATGTAATTCCACCAACAGTAGTTTGACCTTGAACTGTTGCGACTGTGGATGTATCAAGCCAAGTATCGTTTATCATTTCTTGATTTAATTCTCTCCAATCATCAACGGGCTCTTTTGCGATAGCGTTAAGATATGCAGTATAAACATTAAATGCCATATTTACCTCCCTTAAACACCAAAATCGCCATTTGCCATTGCAGCCCAATCCGCTGTTTGCTCACAATAATTAGTTATCTTTTGACTATACTTTTCCCTAACCCTATCTAAATATTCAGACTTTTGTTTAAGGTTTTCTGCCTTTGAATGATGTTTAAAGTCATTCGGTGTCATTGAATTCTCAAATTGAGTTACTTTTTGTACATGCCATTCAAACCATTGGTAAACCCAAAGGTCCGCTAAAATACTAATTTCAAAGATAGACAAATCATTTGTAAACTCACCAGCATCCAAATCGTATGTTAATGGTGTTTTGCACTTGTAAAATGTAGGCAACCCACGAAGCAAAAAAGCATTTGTAATAGTTGCAAAATCATCTGGTGATGTTTGATAAATATTATCAAGTTTGTAATCTTGAACTGTGGTTAATGCCACATCAACTATATCACTAAATTTAGTTGCCATAATTTTTCTCCTTGTTTTTTATTTTTCACCTTTAAGAAATTTGTACATATTTGCGTTAGATATTAAAGTATCAAATTTCACGCCAATATATTTTTCCAATGCGTCTCGATTGTCATAAGTAAAGTTTTTAAGTTTTGAGGCATCTCTAATAAGCATATCGGCGATCATAAACTTCAATGTGTGCAAAACACTTTCCTTTCTTAAATTATTAGTAAGTTCATTTATTTTACCTATCATTTGGTTAGTGTCGGGTGTTGTTAAAATATCAACAATGTGTTGTTCATCCAAGTCTACAATTTTTTTAATCTTAAACCTTGAATAGTTTTCTTCATCATAAAAGAAAAGCAAACCATTTGCGAACAATGCTTTGTTGTTTCTAGAATTTTCTTTAAGAAATGATTTTAAATCTTCATATGGGATATACTTTTTTTCTCCGCACCTAAAAACAATAGTTTGTGTGCCATCTGCATTTACCATACCAAGTCCAGCAAATAATCTGCAACCAACTGCAATATCTTCATCTTCCTGAATATTTTTTGGGGAATTGTTTGTTGGAACCTTCCCTTTCATTATTTCTAAAAGTGCGTCCATTTGCGATTGCATTTGATTAAATTTGCTTGAAAACTCATTTTCTTGTTTTTCTAGTTTTGTTTTTAATTCAGCATTTTCTTTATTTAGTTCTTGAATCTTAATATCATCATTTGATTCAATTTTTCTTTCTATAATAGATTCTAAACCTTTAACCTCAATATCTTGATTAATTATTGGATTTGATACCTCTTCAATAGTGGATATCGCCTCAATCTTTTTTTCAACTACTTTTTTTGCAGGTGTAGTTGATTTACCTATTGTGTTTTTTATTTGTGTAGCCATTTTTCTATAATCTCCTTTTTACCTTTTCGGTTTCTATAATTTTTTTT
>JAQUUD010000068.1 GCA_028694075.1 Clostridia bacterium | reverse complement strand
TCGGAAATGCATTTGCGTTATAAATATTAGCACCAATAACAGAGCCGATACCGATAACAAAAAGCGCATTTTTACCAAAAAATTTCTTGGCAAAAATAAAACCTACAAACATAATTATTGTAAAAAGTAAAAAAAAGTATATATTATTCATTTCAATTTTCCTGTGTTAATATTTTTTTGAATCCTAGCATTTTAAAAAATTCATCTCTAAATCTAAAAAAATTATTAATTATTTAAAATTAATTTTTATTAAATTAAATTTAATTGCAATTAAACTGTAAATTAATCAATTTAATTATATTTTAATTAATTTAATTATATTTTAATTAATTTTAATTAATTGTTTTCAAAATATTCGATAATTTTTTCCTTCAATTTGTCAATATTTTGATTTTTCTTTGCAGAAATTAACGCTTCATTTGATTTCAAATTATCTTCAAAAATTTGTTTGTCTTCCATCGCGTCGCTTTTATTATAAACAATAATTTGCGGAATATTGCCAGCACCAACTTTATTTATAGTTTTATCAACAATATCTTTTTGTTTTTTATAATTTGAATTTGAAATGTCAATAATATGCAAAATTAGGTCAGCAAATTGCAATTCTTCCAAAGTTGAAGCAAAGGCATCAATAAGAGTGTGAGGCAGTTTGCTGATAAACCCAACCGTATCCGTCAAAATAATTTGCAATTTTGAGTTAAGCCAAATGCTTCGGCTTGTTGTGTCAAGAGTTGCAAATAACAAATCGTCAGCATAAACCCCCGCTTTTGAAATAACATTCAAAAGTGTGCTTTTCCCAGCATTTGTATATCCCACGATTGCAACTTTTTTCTTACCAGTTTCCAGCCTTTGCTTGCGTTTTAAAAATCTTTGGTCTTTTAATTTATGAAGTTCTCTTTCCAACCTGACTATATTATTCTCAATAACTCTTTTATCAAGTTCCAGTTTGGTTTCGCCCGGACCTCTCATTCCAACACCACCCGAGCCAAATCTTCCGCTTGTGCCTTGCAAACTGGAAAGTTTCGGGAGTGAGTATTTAAGTTGAGCAAGTTCAACTTGAAGCCTGCTTTCCATTGAAGTTGCGCGAAGAGCAAATATATCAAGAATGATGCCAATTCTATCCAAAACTTTAACATCAAAAATTTCAGATAAATTTTTCATTTGTGAGCCTGAAAGTTCACAATCAAAAATTACAACATCAGCATCTAAGGTTTTAATTTTTTCTTTTATTTCTTCAACTTTGCCAGAACCGATTAAGGTTGCGGGCGTAACCGCCCTCACCCATTGAAAATCACTGCCAACAACTTCAAGTCCGGCAGTTTCAGACAATCTTGCAAGTTCATTAAGAGAATATTTGACATCTTCTTTATTGTCAAAAATAACACCCATTAAAAAAACTTTTTCTTTTATTTCAATATTTTCCTGCATAATTAATATAGTATCACAAAAAATTCCCACAAGTCAATTTTCTTAACGCTTTTATTTTTTCCCTTGTGAAATATAAATCTCAAAATTGTACTATCCCATATTTTAAAGAACTTAAAACTTGTTATAACAAGATTTCAAATAATCTTCGAATTATTCAATACTGCTTGCGAGGATTTGACCTGAATTCACATCAATAACCAAACTTAATCTATTGTTGTCAGTTCCCACTATTCCAAAATACCAAAGATATGTTTCCAAATCAGAATTTTCATCATAAATGATTTTCAAATAACATTCGGCATTAAATTTTCTATTGTTGAAGAATTGCTTTGCATCAATTTCAAAATGTTCTGTTGCAATTTCAAGTGCATTTTGATATTGCACACCCCAATTTTTGCTTACGCAAACCAAAATCATTTCACTTCCAATTCCATCAATTGTCAAATAAACATTTGCCTCATCGTCAATAAGTGCTTCAATATCTGTCATATAATTATGATGAAAAGGGTTTCTTTCAAGTGCGCTTGTATATTCTATATCGCCCGCTTGCAAAGTAAACTCAATTTCATCGACTTCCTGCAATTCTGTAAAATACACCGTGATAACACCAAATTCACATTTTTGATTAGAAACGCCGTTATATTCATAAGGCTCTTCACGCATACCACACATTAATGTAACTTTCATACTTTCAGTTTTGGCTTCAAACAAATTATATCGAACATCAGACATACTGTTTAGCATTTCATATTTTATATCATAACCACAGCCTGTCAATAAAAACATCGCTGACACAGCCACAATTACAAACAATAATTTGAATATTTTCATAATAAAAATATATGCGTCGGTTTGTCCGGATATGCGTTGGAAGTTTTCAAATAAATTAAAAAACTTGTTAAGCAAATGAATTAAAACTTTAATTTAAACAAAACAAGTTTTTGATTTTAAAAAATTAATATGGCTATTTTTTAGTTAAATTTATATAAATTTAATAATAAATTTCCAATTTAACAAATGGATTTATTCTTTTAATCAATTTAAGCTTATAAAACAATATCAAAGATTAAGAAGAATTATCGGGCGAATACAAGAAACATAGGTGCATAAAAGTTGACTAAGTTCGGGACTATCCTTATTCCATATAAGTTTAACACCACCCGGAGTACTCCCGACTGTATATGTTTTATTATTTTTAAGCCAATAATACTCATTTCCAGTTGGACTGCCAGTCCAGCTTGTTCTGCTCGCTTTTAATCTTGAAGTAGATGTTAAATAATTTGAGTATAAACAAGATAAATCATACGATAAAAGAGATAGTTTCAAGCCATCATCAAAAGTTCCTAGATTGACTGAATCATCAAACAATAAATTTTTCAAAGCCGGTAAATGAGTATTATAAATGGTTGTATTTGCCCAAAGAATGTTGCTTGACTGTGATGAATGATAAATTTTTGCATCTAAAATTTTTTCACTGATTAAAAGAAGTTGATTACTTTCAAAGCCATCATAATTCAAGTTAGGAAAATCAAAATCGTTAAACATACTTCCATTTCCAATAACAAGCCATCTAACTGGCTCAACTTTATAATATGTAAAGTTTGGACTTGTACCTTTACGAGCATATTTTTCTTCATTAACTGAACTAGTATAATAACCATTCTCATCTGGCGTATCAATAATTCCTGCAATTATATCAACATCAGTTTCTTGTGTTTGTGGATATTCTCCCAAATCAATATAATAAAGCCCTATATAATTTACTGTCATTCCGCTCGTGTTAGTTGCATCATATTTACCACTTACCCCTAACCATTCGAGTGGCAGAGTTGATGATAAAATTATTTCAATTTGAATTGTGTTTGCTCTTATTTCAGTTTCAGATTCTCCTGCTTTTATTTTAAATGTTAAAAGACTGACATCATCTACTTCTCCCGCAATTGCAGAAGTTTTAAAAAGTGGATTGCTCTCAACGCTAAACAAAGATGTTCCGTGATAATCAGTAAATGTTATGTTTGCCTTATAATAAATACTTTCCGTTGTGCTGTAATTTTCAACATAAACATAAAACTCCATTTCTCCATTTGCATCACACTTTAAGCCATTGCTTGTTCCTGAGCCTAAGGCTTCAAAAGAACTTTTTATTTTCCCACCATTTGTGTCGGTGTTATATGTATTAAAAATTAAAGCCGAATTTGCTTTTGCAAAATTTCCAGCAGTTACAGTATCATTCGGTTGCTTAAAATTTATATCAGTACTGCTATTTGTCGCCAAATAAGCTTTGGCGGTAACCGCCGAGTCAAAAGACACAGACACGCTTAAGCCCACTTTTTCAGTGCTTAAAATTGCAAATGTTGCAACGAGCAATGCAGTAAGGGTTAATAATAATGCAATTCCGCTTGCAATTAATTTTTGCATTCCCTTTATTGTTATCATTTTTATTTATCCTTTTTGATTTACTATAAATTTAGTATTTCACAGTTATATAAAAATATCATAAATTCATATGAAAAGTCTATTAGATTATATATTCTCCTAAATAAATTAAAAAAACTTGTTAAGCAAATGAATTAAAACTTTAATTTAAACAAAACAAGTTTTTGATTTTTAAAAATTAATATGGCTATTTTTTAGTTAAATTTATATAAATTTAATAATAAATTTCCAATTTAACAAAATGGTTTATTTTTTAATCGATTTTAATTTAAAGAAACTAAAATCGGTCTTTTCTAAGTTTTTTCAAGAATGGTGGAATGTCTGCATCATCAATTTTAAGCCTTGATGTATTTTCAACATCTGAAATGTTAACTTTTTCTTTTTTTACTGCTTCCGGCTGATTTTTAAAAGCCAATCCGCCAAATAAACTTTTGGCATTAAAATTATTAAAAGTTTCCATATCTTCTTTAACTTTTGTGAGGTCTTCTTTTTCTTCCAAAATAGAAGGTCCATTAAAGCCAGTTGCAATGATTGTTATTTCAACTTCATCGTTCATCGATGCCTCATCAATTCCCGCACCAAAGATGATGTTGCAAGATGGGTCAACAACTTGTTTAACCAAATCTGCAGCCTCATAAACTTGATCTAACGGCAAATCCAAACCGCCTTT
>JAQUUD010000067.1 GCA_028694075.1 Clostridia bacterium | reverse complement strand
CATCCAAGAATTCTTGACCAAATTTCTTTTTGACGAGGTCATAAGGTGTTTGATTGCCTTGAGAATTCCTAACATATGAGTTGATGTTTGAAAACATCTCATCAACCATTGATTGAGTGATTGAATTAAGGCTTTTTCCCTTTGGTAAGCAGTAGCGGATTAACTCGTGATTCCTTTCGCATTGTGATTTGTCAGTCGCACGAAAGGGATTGGTGAAAAATGTCCGGCAGATCTTTTCTCCATTCTCATCGATTTCAATCTGATTAAAGTATGAGAATTCAATCCCGTTATCAGCGAGATTGATCGGGAATACTTTCTTGACCATCTCGTTACCTAAAAGCTTAAACAGTTTAATTATTTTGCCTCTCACATCACCGGGAGAAGATTTATTGATAACAATCCCGAATTGAAAACTGTATTTCGGGAACATAATCGTCAGTATAGAGAGGGAATCATCTATTTTTCCAATCACTGAGTCAAATTGAACGATGTTCTCTTTTTTGTGATGATTAACATAGTTAAGATAGTCTTTATACATCCTTCCAATTAGTACCCTGATATCCCTCAGGCGAAATTCTTCTCGACTTTTCGTGTATTCATGTTTATAGCGGACATATCTCCTCAGTTCGTGAGGTCGAATACTTAAATTTCCTCGGTAACACAGCCTTCTAATCGTTCTTTCACAACATATCAAGGAAAGGGGTGGATTCGAAATATAAATATGATGGAGGGACTGTCCAAGATGAACTCCTTCACTCACAATCTCATCGATTGTCTTAATGCTTTTTGGCGACAGTTTTGGCTGGCTTCTCGATGACCTTCTCAACATCGTTGATCGAGCATCGGCGTCTTGAAAATTATAATAAATGCGATCCTTTTGACATGTTTTATGGGGACAGGCGTTACATACTCCATTTAACTTGTCTCTTCTCTCGCAGCGTGGGAATGCTTTCATCGTTGTGACTTTGTGCTTATTGACTTCACGAGTTATTGTTGATTTATTAACTTTTAAGCGACTAGCAATCTGAGCGAAGGTTCTCATATCGTGGAGACAAGCTTGAATAATCATTCGATCTTCAATGGTCAAATGATGTCGTTTCTTCTTCTTTACCATGGTTTACTCCTTTCTTTGTAGCAAAGCAAAGAAGACAATTAAATTATATTATCAGATTCAATTTACGTTGAGTTGCGTTAAGTTTGTCACTTAACACATAAAATATTGCTTTCAATTTATTTGAAAAGCCAAACTTTATTGATTAAACTATTAATATTAAAAGGGGAATTAATATGAAGACTAAAGGTATCATCATTTTGCTATTTTTTTCATTATCTTTAGTTGGTTGCGAAACAGATTCTTTAAAAACATATACTATCACTTGGAATAATGATGATGGAACAACTCAAAGGTTTTATTAGGCATCGTATAGCGTGGAATTAAAATGAATAATTTATCAATATGGCAAATAATTGCTAATACATATTTAAATAAAATCGTTATTTGAATTTTCAATTGTAATTTGGAGAGATGAAAATGATTTCTGATAGGCTCGAATTTTCTATATTAATTAATAAGTTGTTTTTATTTTTAGGTGAAAGAAATGATAATAAAAGATATTAGTTTTTTAACACAAAAGCAAAAAATATTTTTGCGAATTTATTTTTGCTTATTTCTTTTCTTAAATATATGTTACATCGTGATTGTTCTTCTCGGAATATTTTTAAGGAAAGGAAGCAGTTTATATTCGACGATTCAAATAATAAATCAGTTTCTCTCCCTTGTTCCAATATTTGATTTCATTTTTATACCTTTTTTCTTTAATAAAAAAACGCTGATTGAAAAATCCTATCTTTTTTCAAAATCGATGAATATGAAAATTAGAAACGATATTTGCTTATCTGATTATCAAAATGTTGAACTAAACAATATTCTTAATGCCTATCGAGGAAATAGGAAATATGTTTTAGAGAATAAAATAGGTGTAGGCAAAACAAATGTGGCAATTTATTCTCTTCAGTATTTATTTTCAATGGCTTCAAATTTGAACAAAAGAATAGCTTATGTTGACTGCAATGACAATATTATAGAAATTTTATTATTAATGAATTCTTTAGTTGCGGAAAATAATATCATTATTATTGATAATTGTGAGAAGTTGCTTCCCATGATTCAAATTGAAAAAAATGAAACTGGCAGAACAATAATTTTCATCAAAGATTCAACTGTAGAGACAGGAAAATACGAATACAAATTCATTAATTTTTATGATCCAATAAATTTTAATTCAGATTTTAATAAATTATCTAATTTCCAAAGCCAACTTTTCACTTTGATGTTTACTCTTTCTTTTAGTTATACTTTTGTGGACGTAAATAAGATAATTAAACCACGCTTTTTTGGATGGCCGAAACTAGACTTTGCTTTGAATAAAATAAAAAAAACTGATGTTTTTTCACCATTTTACAATAAGCACAATTTATATTATTCATTTTATAAAGATAAATTGCATGAAGATTTAAACAAATGCAATTTTATTGAAAAGTATAAAAAAATTTTTCTAAATAAGAATTTTACTCCTTTAGCGAGATGGATAGCTTTTGTTAATTTGCCTCAAGAAAATATCGTTGAGTTTAAAACTTATCAATATGAATTATTTAGCGATGCCTTGCAAACAGGAGAATATAAAGTGATGTATTCAATCTTGATTAAAGCCATAGAAAAGAATAGCATTGATAAAAATATATTTTCATACGAATTAGGAACTCTTTCATTCCATCTTTCCGAGCACCTAGATGCCTTTCATTATTATAAAAATTATATGCGAATAAATGATATTCAAGGAAAACTAGGAATAGTAGAAAGCCTTCATGGTTGCGATAAAAAAACCATTGACGAAATAGGAGTTGATTTGGATAAGTTTTTATACAGCGCTGAACATTCGAGTAACGAGTTTTATATGTTACAAGCAGAATATTGGAAAATTCATATTAATTTTGAAAAAGGCGATTTTGATATTGATGCATATAAAGGTTTAATCAAGAAAATAAAAAAATTTAAACCAAATAAAAAGGAAGATAAATATCGAATCGACGAAATGCTAAAAAGATGTTGTACGGAATCTTTAAGATGTTGTCACGCCAATATTTCTAAAAGCAAAGAAATTATACATTTGTTTCGTCTTTATCTATCAAATTGCCCAAAGGAAAAAAGAGATTATTACACATATTCTTATATTTTAGCAGGAGAAAAACATTATATTGATTCAGTAGAGTGTGCTTTAAAAGATTTAAACGCAACCATAATCATTGAGGAAGCAATTTCGTTATATGACAAAGCACTCATGAAAGATTATCAAGATTTTAAATCAAAATTGGGATTGAAGATAAAACAAGCTGAATTAATAATGATGGATTCAAAAAGAATAGAAGAAGCCAGTAAAAGCATTAATTTATTTATTGATTGGGCACAAAGTCGAAAAGTTGATGTGCATATCGCGTACGGAAAATCGCTGTTAGCAAAAGCCAAAATTATTGAACATTTATCATCGCCGGAACAAGGGCAAATAAATGAACCGCTTCAAGATATTATGAGAATAATTGATGAAGCTAAAGATATATATGAAAATTATGAAAGTCATTACGGCATTATGAGATTAGATTTTTTAAGGCTAATGTATGAAATGTTTTTCTTAAATGAAAAAGACATCAATGACAAAATCAATGAGTTGCTTTTGTGCGCGCATGATGGTCCAAGAGAGAAAAAATTTATCAATTATTTAAAATGTAATAATCAAAAAAGTCAAATACTTAAATGCATTAAATTCTATATGTTCGTTTTGCAATAATGAATAAGATTTACTCATTATAAAACTTACTATTAATTTGTTTTTTTGTTCATTTATCGGGAATTTTCATTAAAGACATGGATATTTTATGTAATTATCTTCTTTTGTAATAACAAATTGAATCATTTCAAGAAATATTGAAAATCATGTTTAAATTGTTGTTCATCCCTCGCTTCCATAACTATCTTTGATAGTGTCACCTCAATTGAACCACGCATCTTATGATTTCGCATCATTACTATTTGCACTGAAGTCTCAAGCAAACTATGTGGTTGGAATATATTGTGTAATCATAATAACTGCTAAGTTATTTAGGGAAGCAATAATTAGCAAATGAAAACATCATTCAGTGTAGAAAAGACAAATTAGTACAAAAAAGTCTCGAACATCTTAGAAGTTTTTAGCAAACTCATTGAAATAAGCTTCGAGACAATTAATGCTTATTAATTTAAATTAGAAATTAAGAAAACGACAGATACGGCCACTAGTAATCATGAAGATTAAGTCGAGAACCCATACCACATTGAAGCCAAAGAAGAGTCTGATCAATCCGGCGACAATTTTGCCTTCCATAAAGCGGGTCGTGAATCCACAAATCCACGCTGTAAAGGGAATGATGACGAGAACAAGGCTCACTATTCTTCCTAATCCAAAGTAATCATTTTGTCTTTTTGCCATATTTATTCCTCCAACATATTTATTATAAAATAAT
>JAQUUD010000017.1 GCA_028694075.1 Clostridia bacterium | reverse complement strand
GGAAGGCTTGATTTTAAACGAAGTTTAAAATCAAGCGCGAGATTTCTCTTGCAAAATTTTGGCTTTTGCCAAAATTTACTTCCGTCGCCTGTATCTGCTTTTTATTACAAACTATAACAATCTATTATTTTGTTTTACTACTACTAAATCATTTAATTCTTGCTTGTTGAAACATTATCGTTATTTCAAGCATATGTTTTAATAAACGTTTTTTGCCTACATTTTTTATTATAACATATTTTCCCAAACCAATTTTTAGTTCTCAAACATTAAACTTGAAAACAACAACATCGCCGTCTTGCATAATATATTCTTTGCCTTCAATGCGGACTTTGCCTTTTTCTTTTGCTAAAACCCAATTTCCGCATTGCATTAAATCTGAATAATTCACAATTTCCGCTTTTATAAAGCCTCTTTCAAAATCGGTGTGAATTTTCCCCGCCGCCTGCGGTGCTTTTGAATTTTTTTCAATTGTCCAAGCGCGCACTTCTTTTTCGCCCGCTGTCAAAAAACTCATAAGCCCTAAAAGTGAATAACTCGCTTTTGCAAGTTTATCAAGTCCGCTTTCAGTGATTCCAAGTTCCTTTTTGAACATTTCGCTGTCTTCTTCTGTTAAGTTCGCAAGTTCCTCTTCAATTTTTGCACACAAGACAATAATTTCCGCATTCTCTTTTTTTGCAATGTCTTTAACAATTTGCACATAAGAGTTATCTGGCTTGCCTAAATCCAATTCGCTGATGTTTGCAGCATAAATAACCGGTTTTGAACTTAATAAAAACAATGATTTAACAATTTTTTCTTCTTCCTTATCAAATTTCATTGTGCGAACAGGTTTATATTGTTCAAGCACATTTTTAATTTTTTTAATAACTTCGGCTTCTTGCTGAGCCAGTTTGTCGCCTTGTTTCGCATTTTTTAAGGCTTTATCATATCTTTTTTCAATGCTTTCAAGGTCGGCGAGTATTAATTCCAAATTAACAATTTCAATGTCCCGCTCGGGGTCAGTGTTCCCGTAAACATTAATGATTTTGTCATTGTCAAAACAACGCACAACATGCACAATGGCATCAACTTCTCTTATATGGCTTAAAAATTTATTACCTAAGCCTTCGCCTTTGCTTGCGCCTTTAACCAAGCCCGCAATATCCACAAACTCAATACAAGCGGGAACAATATTTTTCGTATTATAAAGTTTGGCAAGATTTCCCAGCCTTTCATCTTTTATATCAACAATGCCTATGTTTGGCTCAATTGTGCAAAACGGATAATTCGCACTTTCTGCTCCCGCTTGTGAAAGGGCATTAAATAATGTGCTTTTCCCGACATTTGGCAAGCCAACAACTCCTATTTTCATTTTTCTAATTACTCCTTATACCTAATAGATAACCGATTATTGTAAAAACCTGAGTATAATCATATGTTACAATCAGTTCAACTTTGCCAATCATAAAATCATCTGACAAAGCACCATAAGTTGAACAATCTCGGCTCACTGCTCGATTATCACCGAGTATGTAAACATAACCATCAGGGATAACCAAAAATTGAATTAATTGATTTTCATATTCAATAACTTCAAATATTTTCTCATCTAAATTTTTTGTTATAAAATTATTATATGAAATTGCATTCCCATCTTTATTTGAAACATAATCTTCTTGCAAAATCTCAACTGTTTGGGTGTCTTTATAAATAACCGCAACTTCATAAAATTCTGTTTCTGGATTTAAATAATATCCAACTTTGTCGCCACCAAATGCAATCAGTCTTTTAATTAAGCGTGTGTGATCATCATTATAACATACAACTATATCACTATATGTGTATTCGCTCTCTAAACCGACATAAGCACCTTGACCGTCACTTTGAATTGTCGGAAGCATTGATTCGCCCACAACTGAATAACATTTATGTGTTACAAAAAAATAATAAACTAAACATAATAGAAGTATAACCGCATATCCAATGCCAATTGCAAAATGTTTAATGAATATGTTAACCCCTGATTTTTTCTTAAATAACAACTTTTTATTCATTCTAATAATTTAACACATTTGCCTTTAAAATTCAATATAAAATCATAATTCATTTTATTAAATTATAAATTTTGAAGTTTTCGCCAAAAACTTCCTCGTGAAAATAATTTTTATTAACACTTGATTTGTAGTGTGCAAATAGTAAAATTTTATCTAGGAGAGTTTATTTTGCTTAAAAGGAAAACTCGCCTAGCGAAAAATAATCTTCGAATATGCTTTTGCCGTGGACGAACAGTTGTTCATTTAAGACATTTATGTTGCGCAATAAAGAGGCTCGCTTCACAACCGCAATAATTTTGCCTATACAAATCAAATTCTTTTGACAATTCAATGCTTCTTTTATAACCGTCTTTTTTCTTAAAATCTTCTACCAAAAATTTGCATTTTTTATTTTGAATTGCAATTCCGATTTCATTTATCCATCTTGCATTTTTCATAGGGCTCACCGAAAGAGTTGTTGTAAAAAAATCAAAATTTAATTCTTTTGCTTTCTTAAAGGTTTCACTAAGACGTAACTTATAGCACTCATAACATCTTGGTTCGCCTTCTTTTTGATTTTCAAACCCCTTAATGCAATCAAAATATTTTTCAGGCTCATATTTTCCTTCAATTAAATTTATTTCAAGTTGTTTCAAAAGCCGAATTTGCTCATTCTTCCTTTTTGCATATTCTTCTTTAGGATAAATATTTGGATTATAATAAAAAACAGTGATATCATAATCATTTTTAAGTCGTTCAATAACTGAACTTGAACAAGGTGCACAACAAGAATGCAAAAGTAAGGTTGGTTTTGTTTCCATTTTATTCCCAATTTATTAATTTTGATTTAAACAATATTTTTAAAATATTCTTTAATATAAATATATTTATTTATACATATCAATTTTTATATTTAATCCTTTATAAATATTTTTCAATAACAGATTTAATGTTCTGTTTTTATTTTTTCAAGGCGGTTGAAACTGTAACAACCGTCAGTGCCGACAATTATATGGTCAACAAAGTCAATACCGAGTAGGTTCAAAACTTCAATAATGATTTTTGTGGAATTAATATCTTCACAAGACGGCTGACACGGTCCATCAGGGTGGCAATGTGACACAATAACTTTTGATGCCTTGCTGTTAATTAATAATGATGTAAGTTCCTTTTTGTCAATATGTAATGAATTTACATTGCCTTGTGACAATTTTTTGTTTGTTAAAATTCGATTTTTAAAATCCAAGCAAGTTATATAGAATTCTTCGATGCTTTTATTTTCATAAAGTGCAACATAAAAATCTAATATATCTCCTAAATTTTTCAGATGTTTTTTATTCGCTTGCTTTTCGAATTTATATCTATAAAAAATTTGTGGGAATAAAACTAATAATTTTGCACTTCGTTCGCCAAGCCCGGGAAATACTTTTAACCGTTCATAATCCGCATCTAAGACGGCGGACAAGTTGCCAAATTCATCAATTAATTTATGTGCAAGCGGATTAATATCTTTTCTTGGAATTACAAGCGTCAAAATAAATTCCAATGCAACAATATTATTTACATTTTCAAGCCCTGATTTAAAAATCATATCCAGCATTCTCTGGCGATGATTTTCGTGAATGTTTTTCTTCTGTGTGTTTAATATTTCATTTGAATTCATTTTTTCTCTCAGTTTACAAAAGCAGTAAAGTCATTTTAACATAAGTCAAACTTAAATGTAAATTTATTTTTTATTTTAGCAATATCTTTCGCAAAAAATGGTCATTTTTTTACTGTTTTCAAAAACCTTTTAACAAAAAATATTTTTTCAGTTTTATACCATCATTTTTTGTTTATAAATTAATTTTACTAATAAAGTTTAATTAATATACTTTAAATATGATATAATTTATTAGTTACTAAACTAAAATGGCATTTGACAATTTAACGCTTATTATGATAATATCATATAAATTATTTTTTAATTAGGAGTAAAAAAGATGAGAATTGCGATTACGGCGGACGGAACCTGTGATATATCGAAAAAATATGCGGAAGAACATAATATTACATTAACACAGATTGCGGTTATTATGGGCGATAAAGAATATATTGAAGGAATTAACATAGTTCCGCAAGATATTTATAATTTTGTTGAGAAAAATAAAGTGCTCCCAAAAACTTCAGCAAAAAGCAGTTATGAATATAAAGAAGTTTTTGAAAGACTAAGAAAAGATTATGATGCTGTCATTCATTTTGCCATATCATTTGGTGTTTCAAGTTCGGGGAATAATGCATTGCAGGCTTCAAAAGAAATTGATAATGTTTATGTTGTTGACACAAAAAGTTTGTCATCTGGTTCAGGCTTGTTGGTTATGTCTTGTGTGGATAAGATAAAAAAAGGTTTGCCACTTGAAAAAATTTTAAAAGAAATAAAAGAAGAAATCGAAAAGGTTCAGGCATCTTTTTTAATAAATAAACTAGATTATCTTAAAAAAGGCGGAAGATGCTCAGCGATTGCTCTTTTTGGGGCAAACTTGCTCGGCATAAAAATCAGAGTTGAATTGGTTGACGGAATGATGCAACCTGCCAAAAAATATGTGGGCAAATTTCCGGTTTGTTTAAGCAAATATTTACAAGATATAGTCAAAGAATATCCACCTGAGTTGAACCGAGTTTTTGTAACTGGCTCATCTGCAATGCCCAATATTCGTGAAAACTTGATTAAAGAAGTTAAGGCCTTGGGCTTCAAAGAAATTATTGATATGCAAGCGGGTTCAACAATATGCTCACATTGTGGACCGGAAACAATCGGCGTGTTATATATGAAAAAATAAGAATGAAATCGAAAACATTTTGTCAAATAATAATAAAATTGATAATCTTATTTTGCAAAATTAAAAGTTGAATAATAATTTGTTTTATTTGTGATAGTTTAAAGTTTTTCCAAAATTATAAATTTGATTTTTCGTTAGTATGTAATCAATATAAAAACAAAAGAAAACAGATAATGGAGTAAGATTAAAAAGCAACTAAACGGATTTTCATTGGTAATATTGGTTTTAAAGGAAAATCACACAAATTCCCGAATTTATAGTTTATATGTTCGACAAATATGCCCATTTTTCGCTAAATTATGGAATTTTTATAAAAATATTGAAGAAATTATTAAAAATCATTTGAAAATACAGAAGTTTAAGTTATAATAAATTAACTTGAAAAATCTTGAAGTTCAAGTGAAAAAAAAGGAGTAAAAATGAATAAAACTCAATTTATTAAAAGTATGGCTGAAAAAGCAGGTTTGACCATTAAAGAAGCAACCGCTGCATATGATGCGTTTGTTGGAACAGTTACAGCATCATTAAAGAAAGGTAATAAAGTTGCTTTGCTTGGTTTCGGAAATTTTGAACTTAAAAAGAGAGCGGCAAGAGTTGGTGTTAACCCACAAACAAAAGCAAAAGTTAAAATTCCAGCTTCAAAAGCACCTACATTCAAAGTTAGCAAAACTTATAAAGGCTTATTCAATTAAAGCTCATAAAAATCCGCAAAACTCAAATAGCGGATTTTTTTTTATTAAATATTAATTAAAAAATATCTAAAAATCAAAATACCCAAACTTTTTAAGTTTAGGTATTTTATTTTTTTGTTACTTTCGGACAAAAATGATTATTTAAAAAATTAACTTTATAAGCAAAAATGGTTTTAATTTAAACGTGTTTGAGTCTGCCCAACAAAATTGGGAAGCATTCTTATTAAATTTTTCTTGCGGTAAAAATCTAATTATGTACCTTGCTTGAATTCAAGTTATATTTTAAATTCTTATTTGCAACCGTGAGAAAAGTCTCCGCCACAGCCACAGCCACAGCCACAAATGGACAATAAAATTATAATCCAGATAAGTGAACAGCAATCAAAACCGCCACCGCAACCACCGCCACAGCCACCGCCACAGCAACTAAGTAATAACAAAATTATAATCAATGTGCAAGGGTCGCAACACGAATTGCATCCGCAATCCATTTCGCCTCGGCCACAATATCCTCCGCCAAAACCACTACCGCCACCAAAAAAATTCATTGGAACTTCCTCCTATTTTTGTAAATTTTAAAATCGATAAAATATGTATTAAATTTATCTTTTGTATTTCTAAGCTTTTTTCATTAGCTTCAATATCATAATATGTTAAATCCATAATTTTGTGAATTTTTTTGATATTTAATTAATTTGATATAAAATTTCAAAAATTATTTTTAGAAATAAAAAGTTCCCGCTTCAATTAAAATATATTAAAATTAAAATTGATAAAACCTTTGTTAATCAGTGTTAATGTTTTATTCGACATTTTTAGTGCTTAATAGTCAGAATAGTTTAATGCTATTTATTTAAAATAATTTAGAAAGTATCGTTCAATAAAAAAAATGTTATAATTTGTTTTATTTTCGTTGACAACGGACGCCAAATAGTATAAAATACTTTCATTATATGCAAATAGCTTAAAAATAACAGGAGTAAAAAGTAGATGAAAAAATTTTTTAAGAAATTTTCGCTAGCATTAGCGTTTATAACATGTTTTGGCTTGGCAAGCCCTTTAATTGCACCATTGAGAGTTTTTGCTGACCCAATCCCAACAGAATATGAGGTTTTAATTGAGGGAGGCATTATTGTCCCTGGCTTCGAACCAGAAACCACAAAAGGCGATGAATATGAAATTGCTGATGGTCTTGTTGGTGGAGATCCTTCAATCCTTGCAACTGTGACAGTGAAAAATCCATTTGGAGTAGATGTTACCGATACTGAAGTAACAGATGGTTTTTTAACACCTAATTATGCAGGGATTTATACCATAACATATTCGTATAACAATTATTCAACAGATTTGAAACTTAACGTAAGTGGTATAACACAAGGTGTTGAAATAACCTTTGAAGAAAATAGTCAATATATTATTCCTTCAACAATAAACCCAGAGTATGAAGATGATGCATTAAGCATTACTCTCCCAAATCCGATTGTGGTTGATGCTGAAGGCGAAATTATGGAAGGTGCCGAAGTTGAAACAACAGTAACATTTTCAGGAACTGGAACAAATTTTGAATTGTTGCTTGACGAATTTACAGACGAAAATGAAGTGGTTTATGATGTTCTTGTTTTAGACCCAGACTCAAATGGAACATATACAATAACCTATAATTATTTTGTTGGAGCCAAAGTTGTTGCTTACATTCAAAAAACAATCAAAGCAGATTTAAGTTATGATAATGGTTTTGATTTTAAATATAATTATGGTTCAACATCAAAACCTGAAACTGCTGAAATCGGAGTTGCAAAAAAACTTCCGACTGTAACGGGATATAACACGACATCAGGTATAGAAGATGACGAAATAGAAGTTTATTACACAGTTGAAGCACAAATTACCGTTGGTGATACGACAACATATGAATTAGATGATGAGACCGGTGTTATAACATTTGAAGAAGGTGCATATTATTTCACACCTATACTTGATGGCGATTATGTAATAACATATACAGTGAAAAATATTTTTGGCAAAGAAGCAACTGTTTCAAGTTCAAGTTTTGAAATTGAAGATGTTGCAGATACAACATCACCAAATCCTATTGTTATTATGCCTTATACTGAAGATGATTTAGATGCAAATGGAGTTTTAACTGACTATACTGATGCAACTGAAGCAATAGCAAATTATAATAGTCTCGTAAACATCTTATTGTTTCCGATTTATGCAACTGATTCTGCAAACGGAATCGTTAAAGATAATTTAACATTATATAGAACAATAAAAGATTCTAGCAATACATCTGTTTTTAATGAAAAAGATGATATAGAAGAAAATGTAAATGGCAAAATTTTAGTGTTTAATTCAATATACGAACTAACAGGTATTGCAAATCACGAAGTGTTTAAAGTTAACATAAACGGCGAAGATATTAGCATTACAGAATCACAAATTTATGTGGTTTCAGAGGCAGATAGCGCTAACAAACTTCTTAGCGGAACACATACTGTTTTATATTATGCTTATGACAAGGCAGGAAATGGCAAAGATTATAAAACTTTCTCAATGCGTTTGGAACAAGGTTTCTTAGATGAAGAAGCCCCGATTGTAACTTTTCCTGAAAACTTGCCTGTTGCAGTGTTTTTAAATGAAGAAGTAACTTTCAGCGCGCCGACAGCAGCCGACCAGTCAACCCAACCTGATTCAAGATTAAGCGTTTATGTAACATACTTTATAACGAAAAACGGCAGTGATTTGGCAGAAATTCGTGCAGATAACGATATTAGCATTATTTCTTATGATGAAGACACTCAAGAATATAGTTTTACAATAACTGATAACACAATAGAAAAAATTACGATAAAAGCATATTCACAAGACAATAGTGGAAACGAAGGTTTTGCACAGCAGTCAGTAATCATTTTAAATGCAGGCGATAGCGAGCCTACAACAATTACAAGTAGTAATATTGATATTGAGCAAAATGAAAACGGTTATGTTCAAGGTAATGACATTGTTCTTCCAACCGTTGTTTATGGTGATGATTTAGTAAATTATTTAAATATTGAAGTTATAATTGTAAATAATGGAGTATATTATACTTCTTATGATGCAACAATTGTTAGAAGTGGAACCGCATTAACATATTCAAATGCAAAATTTTGCGCTAATCAGGCGGGAGAATATACAATAACTTATATTTCAACTGATGCGGAAAACAATAAAACAATATTAATGTTTGGTTTGACAATTGCAACCAACTGGGACGATGTTGTGATTGAATTCACAGGGCTTGGTTCTCAGATTAATAACGGAACAGCTGAAAAAGGTGAAACCATTCAACTTCCAATTCCAAGTTTGGTGTTTGACACTGACTTGTTGGAACTTGTTGGCGGAACTTATGATGTTATAATCACAGGACCAACAAACCGTGATTTATTATCAAATTATATTTTTATACCAAAAGAAGTTGGAAATTATAAAATCCAATATAAAGCAATTCTTAAAGTGAAAGCAACAGGAGTTCAACTTGACCCTATAGAAAGTGCGATATTTGACGTTGATGTTGTGGACACAACAGGACCGGTTTTTGTGGACTTTACTGAAATAGAAAGTTTCTTTGCAGGGCTTAACAATTTTCAGCCAGGAGTTGAATTAGACATTCCTCTTCCAGAATTCTCAGACAATGATGTTGATCTGTCAGCATCTTATGTTAAAGTTTCAACAACAAGTGGCATAACATATACAATTTATCTTAATGAATCTGAAAATTTGTTTGATTATGACAGATTTACAACAGATAACACTTATACAATCAAATATGTGCTTATAGATAATTATGGCAACGAAACAAGCAAAAGTGTAACATTAGATGTTGGTGATTGCGAAGCACCAGAATTGACTGTTGAAGATGACTTATTAAATGCTGAATATGCAATTGGTGATGAAATAGAAATTGATTTTAGTAAAATAAGTGCAATTGACGAAATAGACGGCGATATAATTTTATATAATGAAAGCACAGGGATTTATTCTTTAAAGGAAGATGCGTCAATCAGCATTACTGTGAAGAACACTACAACTGGTGATGAATATGATTTAACAAGTGAAAATGACGATTTAAGATTCTCGTATGAAATTGAAACAGCGGGTTCATATAAAGTTACAATTGAAATTGGCGACACTTCCGGTAAAATTGCAACTTATGATAACATCACATTTACAGTTGGCGCCGAAGATAACATTGGAATGACAGCAGAAGAAATTTTGGGAACAATTCTTATAATAATTTCAGTGCTTATGTTGGGCGGGGTTATAACTTACTTTGTAGTTTCTAAAAAGAAATTAGAAAGTAAATATAAAAAATAATTTTAAGTTAATAGTAAAAGCATTAAAGATTGATTTAAAATTTTAACGAATTTAATATTAATTATAAAATTGTTTAAACAGAAGTTATAATATAATCATTTTAAATGCTAAATCTCCGCATTTGCAAACTTTAAGTTTGCAAATGCGGAGGTTTTTTTATTTTTTTAAGCAAGAAAAAATTTGATTAGTTATTATTTTTTAATAGTTGTTTGTTTATTGACTAACGTATTTAACTGGCTTCACCCGATTCAATTACTCACTTAAACTGTTTCATTAATATATTTTCATAAATATGTCAATAATAAATATATGCTTGATGTTAGATCTAAAGGTGTATTAAATTTTTTAGTCAAAGAGTGTTCTGAAGGCTCATATAAAATCATTGAAGCCAGCGACATTCTTTCTGCCTTGCCGAAAAATTTTAACGCTGACAAGGAAATAATTTCTCAAATTATTAAACATCTTGAAAATGGCGAATATGTGTCTGTTAAATATTCTGATGATGACCAGTTTTGTTTATGCCCGTTGCCCTTTGGTCGCCAGTTTATTGAAAGCGATGATATTCAATTAACAAACACTAAATCAATAAAGAACATCGGCGCTAAAATATATATATACGCTTTTTTAAGTGCATTAATAGGTTCATTTTTGGGCACACTAATATTTAATTTATTAATTGACATCAATTGATAAATTTTCTCTTATCGGGTTTTGGCAAGGCTTTTTGTTAAGTAGTCTTAAAATTGCAATTTAGAAATAGTTTTGTTTTACCTTTTTATTTTTGTTATGTTAGAAAAAAAAGAAAAAATGGTTATGTTGTTTTTAAGCGAGATATGTTCGGGTAAGAAATCATATCTTATTTCTGCCGGACAAATTGCTGAATTTGTTTCTAGAAAATACATTCTTTCAATCGCTGAACTTGATGAAATTATGTTAACTCTGAACAAGGATAATTATATTGATTTGGTATTTAGTGACGGTAAAAAAGGATATTTTTATTGCATTTCATTAAAAAATAAAGGATTGACTTTTAAAAAAGATTTAGTAAAGCATAGAAAAGAAATGGTTATGTTATTGCTTAGAACATTAGGCATAACAGTTCTAAGTTTTATTGTCGGATTAATTCTTAAAGCAATTTTTGCATGATTATAACCGAATAGTGTTTATAGTTAAGTTTTAAATTATATTTAACATTTAAGTTTCTTTGAAAAAATGGCGAGAATTTGGGCTTTTCGCGTTTATGCGAAAAGCAAACTTTCTTATAAGAAAGTTTAATTTTGCCTTTGGCAAAATCCAAATTCTCGCCTATAAAATGCGATATAATGACAATGATATATAATTCTGACTTTAAAACTCTAAATATTGATTATTAATAATATAAAATATTAGTTAATTTTGTATTTCATTTTTTGAACAAATGTGCTATAATAAATTTATGAATAAATTTCAGTTGGTATCTAAATTCAAGCCGTCGGGCGACCAACCGCAAGCGATTGAAAAGCTTACGGAGGGGATTTGTGATGGGTTGCGTTCGCAGGTTTTGCTTGGTGTTACTGGAAGCGGAAAAACTTATACAATGGCAAATCTAATTGAAAAAGTTAACAGACCAACACTTGTGATTGCCCATAATAAAATTTTGGCAGCACAACTTTGTAATGAGTTTAGAGAGTTTTTCCCGCATAATAGAGTTGAATTTTTCGTCAGTTATTATGATTATTATCAACCGGAAGCATACATTGTAAGTTCAGACACCTATATTGAAAAGGATATGGCGATAAATGATGAAATTGACAAACTTAGAAACTCGGCAACCGCTTCACTGCTTGAAAGAAGAGATACGATTGTCGTGGCGTCTGTTTCTTGCATTTATGGTCTTGGAAATCCGGAAGAATATTTAAATCTTCAAATTTCTTTGCGTGAAGGTCAGCATATTTCTCGAAATGAGATAATTAAAAAACTAATTGAAATTTTGTATACAAGAAACGAAGTTGATTTTCATAGAAGTACATTTAGAGCAAAAGGCGACACGCTTGATATTTTTCCTGCAGGAAGTTCTGAAATGGCAATAAGAATTGAATTTTTTGGTGATGATATTGAAAAAATTTCAGAATTTGATGTTCTTAGCGGACATACAAAAAATTATCTCAAGCATATTTCAATTTTTCCTGCAACGCATTATGCAGTTGGCTCTGAAAAATTAAACAACGCATTATCGCAAATCAAAACTGATTGCGACATTGAGGTTGAACAGTTTTTAAAACAAAACAAACTGATTGAAGCACAAAGGTTGAAAGAGCGGGTTATGTATGACATTGAAATGATGCGTGAACTGGGTTATTGCAATGGCATTGAAAATTATTCCAGATATTTTGACGGTAGAACAATAGGCGATCCTCCGTTTACGCTTATAGATTATTTTCCAAAAGATTTTTTGACATTAGTTGATGAAAGTCATATAATGCTTCCGCAAGTCAGGGCAATGTATAACGGCGATCGAGCAAGGAAAAGCAATTTGGTTAATTATGGATTTCGGTTAAATTCTGCTTATGATAATCGACCTTTAAATTTTCAGGAATTTAATACAAAGTTAGGGCAAGCAATTTATATTTCAGCAACGCCAAGTGCATATGAACTTAATCTCGGCGGGCAAGTTGTGGAGCAATTTTTAAGACCAACCGGACTATTAGACCCGTCCATAGAAGTGGTTAAAACCGAAGGGCAAATGGAACGATTGATGTTTGAAATTGAAGAAACAATAAAAAATAAACATCGTGTTTTAATAACGACTTTAACAAAGAAAATGTCTGAAAATCTAACAAAATTTTTAGCGGATTATAATTTTAAAGTAAAATATATGCATTCGGAAATTGACACACTTGAAAGAATTGAAATTTTAAGCGGACTGAGAAAGGGGGAATTTGATGTCCTTGTTGGAATTAATTTATTGCGAGAAGGGCTGGATTTGCCAGAAGTTGAATTGGTCTGCATTTTAGATGCAGATAAGGAAGGTTTTTTAAGAAGCGAAGGTGCACTTATTCAAACAATAGGTCGGGCGGCACGAAACGAAAAGGGTCGAGTTATAATGTTTGCAGACAAAATAACAAAATCAATGAAAAAAGCAATTGATGAAACAAACCGCAGGCGAGAAATTCAAACAAAGTATAATCTTGAACACAATATAACACCGACAACAATAAAAAAAGAATGGTTTGGCACTTTGGAAATTTCAAAGAAAGTTAGCGATAGAATGTCAAAAACAGAGATGATTAAGGAAATTGAAAAACTTAAAGGACTTATGAAAATTGCTTCAAATGCACTTGATTTTGAAGCCGCTATTGAACTTAGAGAAAGTATTAGTAAAATAAAAAAACAATTAGAAAAATTAAAATAAATAATAAATAATAAATAATAAATAAATTAATAGGAAAATATGAAAAATTAAATATTTAATATTAAAAATATAATTAAAATATATTAAATAATAAAAAATACTAATTAAATAATAAAAAAATAAAAAATAAGGAAAAATTAATAATAAATGGAAAAAAATATAATAAAAATTATTGGTGCGAAAGAAAATAATTTAAAAAATGTCAGTTTGGAAATTCCAAGGAATAAACTGGTTGTTTTTTCAGGAGTGAGTGGCTCCGGAAAATCAACACTCGCATTCGATACAATTTTTGCTGAAGGGCAAAGAAGATATGTCGAAAGTTTGTCATCTTATGCAAGGCAATTTTTGGGTCAGACACAAAAACCTGATGTTGAAAGCATTGAAGGGTTGTCGCCATCAATTTCAATTGACCAAAAAAGCACTAATCATAATCCTCGCTCAACAGTTGGAACAGTTACCGAAATTTATGATTATTTGAGGCTTTTATATTCACGCATTGGCGTTCCTTATTGCCCAAATTGCAAAAAGCCCATTGAAAAACAGTCGGTTGATCAAATTGTTGATAAAATTATGCTTTCTTGTAATGATAATAAAACCTTAATTTTGGCGCCTGTTGTGCGTGGTCAAAAAGGTAGTCATAATAAATTGCTCGAAAGTTTGAAACGAAGCGGATATGTCAGGGTTATGATTGACGGCAATATGTATTTGCTTGAAGAAGAATTAAATTTAGATAAAAATATACGACACACTCTAAATGTTGTGGTGGACAGGCTTGTTGTTAACAAAGAAAATGAGGGCAGAATTGCTGAAAGCATTGAAACGGCTTTAAAACTTGCCGAAGGCATTGTGATTTGTCAAAGAGGCGAAGAACAGCATTTGTTTTCAACGAATTATTCCTGCCCGAATTGCGGATATTCAATAGGCGAAATAACGCCCCGCACTTTTTCATTTAACAGTCCATTCGGTGCGTGCGATGTTTGCAGTGGGCTTGGATATATAACAGATATTGATGAAAGCAAAATTTTAAAAAATCAAAATCTTTCAATTAATCAGGGGGCGTTTAATTTTGCTGGCTGGATTGCAGAGCCGGGAAGCGTGGCAAGTTTATATTTTGAAGCATTAAGCAAAAAATACGGCATTAATTTAAATAAACCGATTAAAGAATTGCCAAGAAAACATTTGGAAATTATTTTATACGGAAATAATGAAGAACTTGACATTAACGGACGAAAAGTTACTTTTGAGGGCATAAGCAAAAATTTGTCAAGACGGTTTAAAGAAACCAAAAGTGAATATATACGATATGAAATTAAAAAGTTTTTCAGTGAACATATGTGCCATAAATGTGAAGGTAAAAGATTAAGCAATGAGGCTTTGTCAATTAAAATTGACGGAAAAGATATAAGCCAATTTTGCAGTTTGAGCATTGATAAATTGCTGGACTATTTAAATAATATAAAAATTAAAAAAGCAGATGCCGAAATTGCAGAAAGCGTTATCAGAGAAATAAATGCAAGGTTAAAGTTTTTGCTTGATGTCGGTTTGAATTATCTTACATTATCCCGAAGTGCAGAATCTTTAAGTGGCGGAGAATCTCAAAGAATAAGGCTTGCAACTCAAATTGGAAGTGGGCTTGTTGGTGTGCTTTATATTTTGGACGAGCCGAGCATCGGGCTTCATCAAAGAGATAATGAAAAACTTTTGAATGCCTTATTTAAGTTGCGTGATTTGGGAAACACTTTGATTGTTGTGGAGCACGATGAAGACACAATTCGCAGTGCTGATTATCTTGTTGATATCGGACCCTATGCGGGTGTTCACGGTGGGCAGATTGTTGTGGCGGGCTCACTTCAAGATGTTCAAAATTGTAAGCAATCAGTTACAGGAATGTTTTTAAATGGAAAGCTTACAATAGATATGCCAAAAGAAAGGCGAAAACCAAAAGATTTTTTGAAAATAATAGGCGCAAAAGAAAATAACCTTAAAAATATAAATTTGGATATTCCACTTGGTGTGCTGACTGCTGTAACTGGTGTTTCAGGAAGCGGTAAAAGTTCACTTGTAAATGGTGTTTTGTTTCCGTATCTTTCAAATATATTGAATAGAAGTCGGCTGGAATTAGGTAAGTTTGACAAAATCGAAAATGTTGAATTATTAGATAAAATTATATTGATAGACCAATCGCCAATCGGACGAACACCGCGAAGCAATCCAGCAACATATTCGGGCTTGTTTACACATGTGCGGGAACTTTTTTCAGCAACACAAGATGCAAAAGAACGGGGGTTTAAGCCGGGGCGTTTCAGTTTTAATGTTAGAGGCGGAAGATGTGAAGCGTGCGAAGGTGCGGGCATAAGAGAAATTGAAATGTATTTTTTGTCGGATATTGAAGTTCCTTGTGAAGTTTGCAAGGGCAAAAGATATAATAGAGAAACTTTGGAAGTTAAGTATAAAGGCAAAAACATTTATGATGTGCTTGATATGACTGTAGAAGATGCCTTAAAATTTTTTGAAAATATTCCGGCAATTTATTCAAAAGTTAAAGCGCTAAATGATGTCGGGCTGGGTTATATTAAACTTGGTCAGTCGGGAACAACTTTAAGCGGGGGCGAAGCCCAAAGAGTAAAACTTGCCAGCGAACTTGCCAGAAAAGGAACGGGAAAAACGATTTATGTTTTAGACGAACCGACAACGGGCTTACATTCATATGATGTAAAAAAACTAATTGATATCTTGCAGAAACTTGTTGACAATGGCAATTCGGTGATTGTTATTGAGCATAATCTTGATGTTATTAAATGTGCGGATTATTGCATTGATTTAGGTCCAGAGGGCGGAGATAAGGGCGGTGATGTTATTGCTCAAGGGACGCCGGAAGAAATTTCAAACAATGAAAATTCATACACGGGTATGTTCTTGAAAAAAATATTTAATTCAAATAATTCGAATAATTAGGAATTATAAGTTTCAAATAAAGTTGGACAAAATAAATAATGAATTCAGCATTTTATGATGGTGAAAAGCATAATAATATTGGTCGAAAGATTTGATTTATTTATAAATTTCAGAAAATGTTGAATTAATTGCAAAAATAAAACACCTGCGGAAACAGCGGTTGCGGTGCAACCGCTAAAGGGGGCAGTGCATTGCACTGCCCCCCCCGATTGCTTTTTCAAAGCAATCGGTTTCCGCAGGTGTGTTTTTGTTTATAAATCCGATTTTTCTTTTTAAGCGAAAAATTAAAATCCGATTTTTATATTTATATTAATAATTAAAACAAATATAAACCGAAAAATAACTGCAAATTTTTAGATTGTACGAATTAATTTGCATTTATTTTTGAAATATGCTAATATTATAAACAAAAATAGGTGTTTATTATATGGATATATTTAATTCTTGGCTGGTTGAAAGATACATTGCTCATCGTGGTTTTTATAATGAAAACGCTCCAGAAAATTCTCTTTCAGCCTTTAAAAATGCAATCAAATTTGCTTATCCGATTGAACTTGATGTTCAACAGATTGAAGACGGAACAATAATTGTTTTTCACGATATGAGCCTGCAAAGACTAACTGGCAAAGATGGATATACAAAAAATCTTGTTAAAAAAGATTTGAAAAATTTGAAAATAAATAATACAGAAAATCATATTCCAACGCTTGAAGAAGCGTTAGATTTTATTGCAGGTCAAGTGCCAGTTTTGATTGAAATCAAAAATATTAACAAAGTTGGCGAAATGGAAAGAGCAATTTGGGATATTTTAAAGAAATATAATGGCGAATATGCGGTGCAATCCTTTAACCCTTTCAGTTTGGAATGGTTTAAAAATAATGCTCCGAAAGTTTTGAGAGGTCAATTAGCATCTTTTTTTAAAGGTGAAAATATTGCATTTTATAAAAAATATTTTCTTAAAAGAATGTATTTTAATAAAAAAGTAAGCCAACCACATTTTATTGCTTATGATGCAAAATCATTGCCAAATAGATATGTATCGAAATATAAATCTCTTCCGCTACTCGCGTGGACAATAAGAAGTCAAGAAGAATATATGCGTGTGCTTCCGCATTGCGACAACATTATTTTTGAAAATTTTGAACCAAAACTGTAATATTTCAGCCATTAATTTAAGATTAAAAATTTATTAGTATAAGAATATAATAGAAAGTGTTAAGGTTATTTAATGCTTTTTTTGATTTCGTTAATATGCCGGCGAAGCCGGCGGGCGTTTGCCTTTAAGGCAAACGCCCGAGCCCGCCTTGGGTTTCCCCAAGGCGGGCAAAAATCGCTGTAAGCGATTTTCCGGCTTCGCCGGTTTAATTCGTCTGTGATAAAAACTTTTATTGAAAATTTATAATTAGAAATTAGGATAATTTTTTTAAATAAACTCCAATTTTTCTTGTAATTGGTGATTTGAAAAACACCTTATTGATAATCAATTATAACAAAAAAATGTTAAAAAATAAAAAATTTATAAAATGTTTTGAAGCGTTATTCCCATGATTTGATGATAACTGTCGGTGTAATAGAGCACCTCAGCCAAACTGGCTTTAAGTTCAGTTACATCATTTTCTAATATATAAATTTTCATTTTAGTAAATTCAACGCCGATTTCTTCAATGTCTTTATAATTCACTAGAAAGCAAAAATTTTCTTCATATCCTTTCCATGTTTCTTCTGCGTCTTCAATCAAATTATAAATTTCTGGCGTGCTGACATCAGTTGCATTTTCCACTTCTTCGATGATATTATATACAATTTCTTCCATGTTGCCAAGATAAGTGTCAACCATAATTTGTTCACATATGCACGCACCAGCAAGAAGTATAATTATTGCAATAATATAGTAAAACCTTTTATTCATTTATGTTAAATTTTCTCCTTTATAATCGACTGTGAATGTTTTAAATGGCTTATTTTTTGCCTGAATATAAATACTGCCGGTTTTGTTTATTGTTAAAACAAGAATATCTTTAATGTTAGGTATTTTTGCTTTTTTCATAATATCTTCAATATCGGTTTTTGTTAGTTTTGCATTTTCTAAATTGTTCTTCACGATTAAGCCTTCACTTACCAAAGTAACTGGCACGGTGTTTTCGGGGGCTTTTAGTTTTAAAGTGCTGTTAGTTGCCGGCTCAAAAGCGGATTTAGGCAAAACACTAAGCGAGCCGTTTGTTTCCATAATTGCATACTGAATTTCTTCCAAATTAAAATGTCCACCTGTCCTTATTGCTTCAAACAAATCATCAATGGTGATATCAAGTTCCTGCAATGATTTATAATCAATGCCGTTGGGATTGATGATTACAATAGGCTTTCCACTAATAAATTCACCAACCTTTGTGCTCTTTTTAGAAATAAAGGTAAGAAAGAAATGTACAACAACAAGCGTTATAAGTGGTACAACGCCGTGCAAAATTGGGATTGAAATCTCAGTCATTGGAATTGTTGCTAGGTCCGCAATGATAAGAGTTAAGACAAGTTCAAATGGTTGCATTTGTCCGATTTGCCGTTTGCCCATCAGCCTGAAAACCAATAACACCAACAAATATATTAAAGTTGATCGAATAATTAAAGTTAACATAAAAATATTATGCGACACATTTTTTAATTTATGCTAATTTATTTCATCAGAAATTATAAAAAATAAAAATTTGAAGTTTAAACTTTTATATGTTTTTTCTTTTTAAATTTTTGCGCAAAGCCTAAAACCCACACTTTGATATCAATAATATTGAAAACTTGGCAGAGCGTAAGGAAGAAAACTGCTCCCAAACTGCAAGAAATTGCAAGATTGAAAAACAGCGGAAGAAAATGATTGAGTATGCTTGTGATGAAATTTGTCAAACTTGCAACTGGAATAGAACAAAGAAGCATGGACACAAGTTGCTTTTTTATGTTTATTTTGCTGGACGAAACTTTATTTATCATTCTAATGTTAAGAAAGGCGGAAACACTTAAACAAATGCCCATTGCAATAACAATGGCGTTTATTCCAATAAACTGCGGTAAAAACCACATTGCAATCAGCATCAGAACTGAACCAATAAGATAATTTTTCATTGATTTGACTTCACACCCAAGTGCATTTAAAATTGCAGAAGTGATATTCGTTATGCCAATCGGTATCATAATCCACGCCGAATATACAAGCAGTTGTCCGCTTATAGCATTGTTATAAAAAAATAGGCCAATATTATTGCCAGCCCCCATATATAAAGGCACGAAAAAGCAGGAAATAAACATTGTCAAAATGATTGATGAGGAAATTCTGTTTTTAACATGATTTGTGTCCTGCTGAGTTACGGCGGCGGAAAGGTCAGGCACCAGTGCAACGCCAAGCGAGCCAATTAGAGCAGACGGAATGAATAAGAACGGCAGGGTCATACCGATTGCAATTCCATAAAGAGAAATTGCTTCCGAGGCGGACATTCCCGCTGAAACAAGCCTTAATGGAATAATAATTGCAATGAGTGGTTGAATAAGGCTTGATGCCATTCTTACGCTTGTAATCGGTGCGGAAGATTTCATAAGTTCTTTTGAAAAGCCCTTAGGCTTAGCAAGTCTTCCGCCATAAACAAAATATAAAACCGTTACGAAACCCGCTGAGCAAAGACACGCAATCGAAAGTGATGCCGCCGCAGTTATTGCTCCGTCCATAAGAGTTATTGCTCCGCCAAGCATAATAACGCAAATGATAATTCTTACAATTTGTTCAAAAAGTTCAGAGATGCAAAGCCCAAAATAGTTGGAATGCCCCCAAAACCAGCCTCTAAATGTTGAATAAATTGCAGAAAAAATAACCGCTGGCAAAAGAATAATGAGTAGTACAATGCATCTTTCATCAGTGAAAACCGCATTCAATAACCTATTAAAAATAAAAATTATAAGACAGGCAACTGTTGCAACAAGGGTTGATAAAATGAGAGCAGTTGTAATCATTGCCCGTTCTTTTTTGACTTCGCCTTTGATATGCAATCTTGATGAAATTTTGGAAATCACAAGCGGAAGCCCGCTGGAAACAAGTGTTACTAAAACCATAAAAATAACAAGTGCTACTTGAAAAATCCCAAGGGCTTCTGCACCAATTTCCCTTGATAAATAAACTCTGAAAAAAAAGCCAAGCAGTCTTGTAATAACCGTAAAAAAAGTTATAAGAGCCACTGCTTTAAAAATAGATTTCACAAAAATAATATATTAGTCAAAAGTGTGAATTATGGCAATTTAGTAAAAATATGATTAAAATATATAACTTAAATAGTTGATTTTTATAGTATTAAGTTATATAATAAATTATTATGATAACAATAAAAGAAGTAAAAACAAGGAAACAACAAGCAGAATTTGTTGATTTTCCAACAAAATTATATAACAATAACAAATATTATGTGCACCCTTTAAGAATTGACGAAATAAATCTTTTTAACCGCAAAAAAAATGTTTATTATGAAGATTGTGATGCCGTTTTTTATCTCGCATATAAAGATGACAAGATTGTGGGCAGAATTGCCGGAATTTTGCAACGACTTTATAATGACAAAACAAAGGAAAAAAGAGTAAGGTTCACAAGATTTGATAGCACTAATGATGAAGAAGTTGCCACTGCGCTTTTTAACGCTGTTGAAAACTGGGCAAAGCAAAAAGGAATGAACAAAGTCCACGGACCTCTCGGTTTTAATGACTTGGACCGTGAAGGTTTGCTTATTGAAGGTTTTGATTATATTGCGACCTTTGAAGAGCAATATAATTATAATTATTATCAAAAACTTATTGAAAAATGCGGTTATCAAAAAGAGATTGATTGGCTGGAATATAGGATTTATCCGCCGAAAGAAATCAGTGAAAGAGTTCAACGTTTGTCCGACACTGTTTTGAAAAGATATAACTTAAAGGTTGTCAACGAAAAAAACAAGAATGAATATTTGAAAAAATATAAAAAGGGCATTTTTGAAGTGTTAGATGAAGCATATAGTTCGTTATACGGAGTAGTGCCTTTTAATGACCGCCTTCGTGACCAAATTGTTTCTCAGTTCAAACTTTTTATTAAACTTCGTTATGTTATTACAATAGTTGACGAAAATGATGAAGTTGTGGCATTTGGGTTTGCAATTCCGTCATTATCAGAAGCCGTTCAAAAATCCAAAGGACGCTTTTTCCCATTTGGATTTATCAGAATGCTTAAAGCAATAAACGAAACCAAATATGCTGATTTAGGCTTAATTGCCGTTAAAACCGAATATCAAAGCAAAGGTTTGCTTGCTGTTGTGTTGAATTATGTAATAAATAATATGATTAAACATAATTTGGAATATTGCGAAACAAACTTAATGCTTGAAGATAATCTTAGAATTCAGCAGACTTGGAATAATTTTGAACATATTCAGCATAAACGTAGACGCTCATTTATTAAAAATTTAGATAAACTCGCAGAAAATAAAAATGAAAATACCGTTTTAACAAAATCCGCGAAAAAACCTGCGACAATTGCAAAAAAAACGCAGGTAAGAAAAACTGAAAAAACATCAGAACAAAAACCAATAAAGAAAACTGAAAATAAGGCAGTGAAAGCGACAACAAAGAAAACAACTATCAAAAAACCTATTAAATAGAATTAATAATAATTCGGAAAAAAGATAAAGCAAAATCAGCAAGTTATAAATTAAAAAAGTTAAAACTTATGAAAAAAATAATTAATTACAGACCGCTATTTTATTGTTTTTTGGCATTTGCAGTCGGTATTGGTTTTGCGGGCTTCATTTTTGAGCCCGATTTTTTTATTTTAACCTTGTGCATTTTGCTTTTAAGTACTGTGAGCATAATATGCGTTATTTACAAACTTTGGAAACGACTTTTGTTTATCTTTCTTGCGTTTGTTTGCGGAATTGGTGCATTTTATATTGACTCCGCCAATTTTCTTGGATCGTCTTATAACGGTCAAAATGTTGCAATTGAGGGTAGAATAACCGGCGAGATTTATCAAGGAGAAGGCTACGCTTATTTAACACTTCAAAATGTTAAAATTGAAAGTAAATATGATCGCAACATAAATGTTTGCGTTTCGGGCTTGGAAAATCAAAATGAGATTATAGTCGGAAATTATTTGTCATTCAATGCTGATTTATATAACGAACAACTTTTCGAAAATAATAAGTTTAATTATTTTGCTTATACGGACAACACTCCTTATTTTTGTTATGTCAACTCCGCTGATATTACTGTTTCAAGCGGTAAAAAAACTTTAACGGAAAAGTTGAAAGAATATATCAAAACTTTATTTTCCTCCGTGATGTCTGAAAACGGCTCGGTTTTTGCTTATAACATTCTTTTTGGCGAAAAATCCAATATGGATAAAGAAGTTAAGGAAAGTTTTGGAATTTCTGGAATTGCACATCTTTTAG
>JAQUUD010000016.1 GCA_028694075.1 Clostridia bacterium | reverse complement strand
AGCAATGCTCAATATGCAAAAATGCTATCCGTAATTAGAATTAGTGAACAACATATTGATTAGTTAATTCGGCGACTGAAATGACTTTTTTTACTAAGATTGAGATATTATTGTTAGGTGACAAAATAAAAATAACTTAATTTCTTAATTAGATATCCTCATCCATATCATTATTAACAAAATTTATTTATACCATTATCTTTTTCTTTTTTTATATTTAATTCATGTGTCAAATTAATTAAATCAAATTTTAATTATTATACAAAATCTTTAAATTCTGAATCGGTTAAATCAACACCAACAATTGATTTGGTTAGTTGATTTCTTGGATGACAAATATAATTCTTAATTTGCAACAGATTAGTGCCAGACCCAGTGATAGCTAAATGTGCCCACTCAGCAATCATGAATAGGAATGAGTCTCCCATATATTTCCAATCTCTTTTATTGTTATTTTTAAAAGACATTATTTTATTCAAATCATTTTCATCAAGAATTTGTGGAAACTTAAGCATCTTAACAAATTCATTTGTTTGCTCATATAATAGAAAAACTTCGTTGTTCGTTAAATTATCGTCGCGGGCTTGGCCTTCGATGGATAAACTAATTGAGTTCATTTTTTCTTTTTCTTTTTGAGAGAAATTTACTAAGTTATTTATTTCGTCTTTTGGATTTCCGTTGTCTGGAATTCCTTGCATCCTTAAATAAAGATCCAAGAAAAATCTATAAATGCGAATGTTTAAAGATGCAACGATACTAAATTCATCAAATTTAGTCATTTCATTAATGCATTTCTTATAAAGAGTCAAATCATCATAGTTAAGTGTGTTAACATCTAATTCCTTGGCAGAATCTGACAAAAGATGGTAAAGCTTTGTTATAGCTAAAAGATCG
This sequence comes from Clostridia bacterium, assembly GCA_028694075.1. Taxonomy (GTDB): domain Bacteria; phylum Bacillota; class Clostridia; order Christensenellales; family UBA1242; genus UBA5489. Next base: position 22,112 of record JAQUUD010000016.1, on the reverse strand, counting down.
TTATTATTAAAAATGTTTGACAATTGAATGTATAGATAAGAAACATTATGAGTCAAAATGACAATACAATTTGGATTTTGTTTTGCAATTTCAATTATTTGATCTTTAATAGCGTGATAAGTTCTCTGATCAAGAGTAACAACTGGATCATCCAACACAATATTTTTGCCTTTCAAACCATGCTTTTTTATGCTGGCAAAAAATATTGCTATAGCAAGTTTATGTTTTTGTCCATCGCTTAAATTTTTTATTTCAACCTCATGATTAGCAAAACCAAAAGCATATTTTTTATCATTTCCACGACCATCAACTTTAATCTTTAATTCCTTTTCAAAACCTAGTTTTTTTAAATTATCATTAATTTCATCACTAATACTTCGTGCATTAGTGTTCATTTCTACAATAATTTGATCGTTTTTATTTTTTATGCTTTCTTCATATTTTTTATTTAGTAAAAATAGGATTTCATATTCGTTTTGAAAATCTTTAAATAGATAATCTGATATATCATTAAACAATTGATTATTACTTATAACGAGTTCGTCAGTTTTAATATTTGGAAATATCAATGAAGATGGAACAATATCACTTTTTTCGATATGTTGCTTTACATTTGCAAAATATTTTTGCATATTTTTTAGACTATCAATGGTGTTTTTTGCAATTTTTGAATAATCGGAATCTTTTAATATTAATAATATGCTTTTCACAATGTCGTCAATTTTGTTTAATAATTCTTGTTTTTGCGTTTGAAGTTTTGAGTCTACTATTTCTCTCCATCTTTCTTTTTGCTGTGATATATTTTTCTTTCCACAAAAAAGACATTTATCAAGTTTGTCATGCAACTCAAGTGCCTTTTTAATCCAATTACATTCATCAGATTTATTTTTTAAAATAAAAGAGCTTTCAATTTTCTTCAATTCATCGAGATTAGTATTATAAGAGTCTATATCCTTTAACAATCCATTTTTTATTTCATCTTTTTTATCTAAAAATATTTCAGTCAACAGCTGATTCTCTTTTAATTGTGAAAGCAAATGGTTTACATATAGATTATTATTATAAATTAAAATCGATTGATTAAGTTTTTCATCATCAATAATCGCACATTTTAAAGGGGTAGGACTTTTATAATTTCTAATAATATCTTCATCAGAAATGCCACTTGGTTTAACGTATTTTGTTATGTCTATAGCACTTTCATATTTTGAAAAATCAACTATAGTAATTTTCTTAGTATTGAAAAAAGCCATTATTTGGTCCTTTTTTTCATTATATTTATCAGAAATTTTCTTCGAAGACTCTCTAAAATTAGAAAGTTCTCCTTGCAATTTAACAATTGTACTGCCTATCCACAAAGTTGAAAAAGAAGCTTTTGTTTTTGTGTCATCTTTAGCTCCTTCAGTGGTTTCAATATAAATATTTTTATATATAAAATCAGTATTAAAAACATATTCCTTTTCAAATAGTTCAGAACGAGAAAAAGTTGTCTTGCCTGAGCCATTTTTTCCATAAACCACAACAAATGGTTTATCTAGGATTAATTCTATTTCTTTTTTAGAATCTAAATTCTTATATTTCACATTTAATGATATCATTTTATAACCTCGTTATTTCAATAATGAAAATTGCCTTTAGCTTTTCCATCGACTCTCACATTGAAAATATTTTTAATGCCATAATTATAACCATTTTTGTCTTGAACTACCCAATATCTATTATTCTCGATATAAAATGCTGTTTTATCGCCTTTTGTTAAATTGTTTTGTCTATGAATTGGTTCGAAATTGTTTAAAAAATCAGCATCATTTTCATTTTTAAAACTGGATTTAGGACGAATGTGATCAATATTCCAACTGCAATCGTACATTCCCAAATATCCAGGAATTTTTAATACTGCTTCCTCATTTGAATAAGCACTTCTGTTCATCCATGTTCCATAACAATCTTGAGCCCACTCTTTGCCATCAAAAAAATCATTCCAAATTTTCATTGCAACATCAACATTAATATCCATTTGTTTTCCCCTTATTATTTTTTTATTATACTACAATGATTGAATTTTTTTTATTATTTTTGTATTGTATTAAATTCAATTATATTTATTTTTCATAATATGTGTCTAATAATAAATTGCTCATTTTAACAATGAGAATATTAAAATATGGATAATTTGAAAGTCTCAAATGGAAAAAACAAACAACAACTATACATTAATGAAGGAAGGCAAATCATATCAAATTGATGATTATCTTTTTCATTAACAAAAGAAATGTGCCAAGAAACTAAAGATAATCAATCAATTACCTTTTGGTAATAAAAGAAGAGATAAATTGTTTAATAAACTATTTGGGGATATTAGAACAAACAATATCATCAAGGAAGGATTCCATTGTAACTATGGATTCAATATTCATATTGGAAGTAATAACTATATTAACTTTGATGTTACTATTCTAGATAGTTATGAAGTATATATTGGTAATAATGTTTTTATTGCCCCAAAAGTATTGATTTCTCCTGTCACTCATCCGTTATTAGCCAAAGATCGACGCAACCTTATCATCAACGCTATTCACATTGAAGATGATGTCTGGATTGGAGCGGGAGCAATTATTCTTCCAGGAGTCACAATTCATAGAGGTGCGATAATAGGTGCAGGCGCAGTTGTTAATAAAGATGTTGAAGAAAACACCGTGGTAGTCGGTGTGCCTGCTAAAGTAACGAAAAAGATTAATAGCTAATAAAAAACTGTTGATAATTGTATCATTGCAATGATATAGTTTATTTGGAAATAGCGAGTATGAAAATATATCACGGTTCAGATAAACTCAATGGATTGCCAACATTTGGAGCGGGGAAAGCAACAAATGATTATGGCATTGCTTTTTATTGTACAGAAAATAAAGATTTAGCCAAAGAATGGGCATGTCCCACTAATGAAAATAACGGCATAGTTAATGAATATGAAATCTCTTTGAAAGATCTAAAAATCATAGATTTGTCAAAAAAACCATATGGTGTTTTAAATTGGATAGCTGTTTTACTTAAGTTTCGAAAATTTGATTTAAATAACGCAGTATCAATTGCGGCTCGAGACTTCATCATTGCTCAATATTATGTTGATGTGTCACTGTATGACGTTGTGATTGGTTATCGAGCGGATGATTCCTATTTTCAATATGCCCAAGATTTTGTCAAAAACACCATTTCTGTGGAGAAATTAAGTTTGGCAATGGAACTAGGTCACCTAGGCAAACAAATTGCGTTAATTAGTCAAAAAGCTTTTGATAAGTTAGTTTTTGTGTCCTCCGAAACCGTTGATAAAAACATTTACTATGTTTCAAGAATGCATCGTGACATTAGAGCTAGGGAAGACTATAGCAAAATGAAGAGTGAAATTGATAATGCCACTAATGAAACATACATTATCGATTTAATGAGAAAGAAGAATTAGTAAAATGAGTGAATCATATAACAGCTTATATACAAATGATGTATCAGATAAGATTGGCACAATGTTAGAATACGCCACTAGATGTGGTTTTGAGCCACTCGGTATTTGGGATAATTTCATATGTTCAGAAGTGGCGGCTCAAATTGAAAAAGGCAATCCTCGTTTTTTGGGGGGATATTCAGGTCGAGATTATCTTGATATCGTTGTCAACACACCTAGTAAAAAGAAAACGAAGTATGGCATTACTTTAATGAAGGAGCAAGATACGCCACTATCTTTTAATAAATATTATTGGGCTGGTTCGGTCCTAGCGAAAATACAACAAAAAAGTGGATTATCATTTTATGATATTGAAAGAAGGGTGCCTTTTAAAAAAATCTTAAAAATGTATCCTATCTACCACGAAGCAGACATTGCAAAATTATATGATGATATTAGCGATTACCTGACCTCAATCATCGGAGAAACTAATTTAAAAAGAATCAGAATCGCCAGTGGATTATCGCAATCACAATTAGCGAGAACTTCTAAAGTTGAGTTGCGTTCTATTCAAATGTATGAACAAAGAAGAAATGATATCAACAAAACTCAAGGAGAAACATTAAGAAAATTAGCAAGAATTCTTGGGTGCAATATAGAAGATTTATTGGAAGATTAATTAGAACAAAATGAAAAGGCAGGAGAACAAATAGTTTAATTATGCCGGTAAAATCTCATATACAAATTCCAAAATCAATCGTGAAAAACTTTTCTTTTAAAGACATAGTTAAAAGCAATGATCCAATGGCAACATTCCACAAAGGCGTAACTTAAAATAAAAAAGTTCTTACATAAAATGGCGCTAAATAATATCTCTGTTCTAGAATTAAACTTTTCTTTACGAGATAATACAAACATGGAAGATGAATTTTACATCAATAGAAATAAACAACTACTAAAAAAGACTGGCTTCTATATTTCATTGGAAACATATCGAGATTTTTTAGTTTTAATTAGAGATAACATCAATTCAAATTTTCCATACCTTGATTATTGTGAGCGTTTTATCGTTATACCCCACGGAACAACCGCAAGCATAGACACATTAGAAGGAATTAAATCATTACTAACTAACGGAAATGTCATTGATGCATATGTCCTTGTAAGAAAAATAAGAGATAATTTATTGCTCAATTTAGTTTTGTTAAATGAAGCTTATAAAGAGAAACCTTATTTTGAAGACCCGGCATTTGATTCAATGTTCGACGACAAGGTACCATTTGAGAAGAGATGCGATTTAATCATTGAAATAATCAATAGAGGCTTATTAAAAGAAATGGAGTGTCATGCTAACGACAAAACATACCAATGTTTAAGGAGATGGAGAAAATCCAAATTAATAGATAGCGATAAAAAGAAATTCTTTGGGTATGGCCACTACTACGATTATTTGAGTGATCCGCTATCCCGCACTCAAGAGGCAGCAAAACTATTTAAGCAGTCTTTCTCAAAATTAGAAAAGCAACTCAACAATTTTGTTCACAATAATGGGGTTTTGTTTGGTGACAATCAATTATACAAATTTTCACCAAGAGATTTCACTAATCAAACAGCACTAATTAATGATTGTTTATCGACAATAATTATGTTTTTTGCCAGTTGCATTTTTCTCATTAACGGGGCGTTGTTTCAATCTTCTGATTATGTTGACTGTTTAGATATAAGGATAAAGCCAGAAGAAGAATTGAAATACTTTATTTCTCCAGTATGTCGAAATATTTTAATTGAAATTAAATATAATATACCTTCCGTTTATGATTTATTAGTTAAAATAATATATGCCAGATGCAGATTGATATAGGTGATTAATCATCAGAAGCATGTAAGCGTCTTTTAACTCGATAAGAGTGATGGCCAATTACTAAAATACTATTACAATATTTTTCCATATAAATCCCTTATGCAAACAGCAATAATAATGTAAAAAAATTATGAAATATTAAATACAAGGATTAATTATTTGTAATTTTATATGTTGTGATAACTTGCGATAGCAATTCTTTGACATCACCTGTCTCATCCATATCAAAGACTTTAGAAATGGTTTTGATTTCATCTTCCACAGGATAGACCTGTTCTTTTTCTTCGATATATATCTTCTCATTAGAAGTTTTGGTTTGATGTTCTTTGTCAATTAGTAATTCTTCATAGAGTTTTTCACCAGGTCTTAAACCTGTTTCCACGATTTGAATATCTTTATAGGGAACATATCCGGCTTGACGGATAAGTTTCTCCGCTAAAGAGATAATCTTGACGGGTTTACCCATATCAAGAATAAAGATCTCACCACCGGTGGCGAATAACGAACATTGAAGGATGAGAGAAACAGCTTCGGGAATCGTCATGAAGTAACGAATAATATTCTTATCAGTAATTGTCACTGGACCACCACTCGCGATTTGTTTCATAAATAATGGAACCACCGAACCATTAGATCCTAAGACATTGCCAAAGCGCACCGCGGCGTAATAGGTATTTGTTGATTTATCAGCAAAATATTGAATGATGGTTTCCGCGAAGCGTTTGGTGGCTCCCATGACATTGGTGGGTCTGACCGCTTTATCCGTGGAAACAAGAACCATCTTCTTCACTTTATATTTATCCGCTAAACGAGCGACATTATAAGTGCCAATAACATTAGTTCTAATCGCTTCGGCGGGTGAATCTTCCATTAATGGAACATGTTTATAAGCCGCTGCATGATAGATATAATCAGGATGATATTTCTTCATCACTTGTTCAACTCGCACTTCGTTATAGGTAGAGCCAATTAAAGTCACGACTTTCACATCTTTGATATCATCTTTACGAATAAGAGAGACTAACTTCTGTTGAATGTCATAAGTGCTATTCTCATAGATATCAAAAAGGATTAATGTCTGCGGGTGCGCATTAAAGATTTGTAGGACTAATTCGGAGCCAATGGAGCCACCCGCTCCCGTGACGAGAACCGTCTTGCCTTTGAGCATCTCATTTATCGCACAATTATCTAGTTTGATTTGATTGCGATGAAGGAGATCATCAAGATCGACATTAACGATATTGTGAGCGTTAGGTGAAGCCATCTCCGAGAGAAGAGGCATTCTTCGAATACGGACTGGGCATGGCTCTAGTAAAGAGATAATCTCATGCAGTCTTTCTTTAGAAAGATTAGCAATGGCGATAATCACTTCCTCAACTTGATATTTTTCAATAATCTCCGCGGCATGAGAAATAGGACCTTTCACCGGGCGACCGGCAAAATAACTGCCAATTTTATTTGCATCATCATCGAGTAGAACAACGATTTGGTTATTGGATGAGATGTTCATCTTGGAATCGTCAATGATGATTTTGGCGGCATCACCCGCGCCGATAATCATCGTCTTAATCTTTTGACGATTCGGCTTTGAGTAACGAATTAACATCACAACACGCCACAAGAATCGCAAAGAAGGGATCAGAAAGACTATCGCGATTGTACTAAAAGCCCAAATCCAAAGATAATGACCGTCAACGGATAAATAATCTTTCAAAAAGGTATAGATGATAATAATAAAACCGATGCCCACTAATAAAATAGACATCATGGTCTTCAAAGATTCAATGAGTCCAAAACTATGCGTTAAAATTTGATAAATTCGCATCGCGAATAAAACGATGACGACAATCGCGGCTGCCACTAAGGAACAAATCAAGGCTGGAACGAGATTAGCATTGATGCCTTGCATCTCATAAAAAGCTAAGAATGATAAAAAGCTAATGACAAAGGCCACGATGAAATCAGCGGGGAAATAAATGTAATGCAAATACTTATTAGCTTTCATTTGATGAATGTTCAATCTCTTTTAATTTTAATACTGCCAAGAAAAATAATAAACATCACAAATGCTATCCATTTGTTTTGTCATCTGTTTTTTCCTCAGTCTCTTTATGTATTTCTCCAGTTCCGCCTTCCACGACTCCTTCGTGTTTGAAGACTGATTTAATGGTTCCAAAGAAACATTTCACATCGATAATAAAGCCAAATTTCTTGACGTATTCACCATCGAGTTTAGCTTTTTCCGCAATCTCTAGTTCATCACGACCATGAATCTGAGCCCAACCCGTTAATCCTGGGTAGAGTTTATTAACACCATACTTATCGCGTTCAGCGATTAAATCATATTGATTCCATAGAGCGGGACGGGGTCCAATAATGCTCATCTTGCCAAACAAGATATTGTAGATTTGGGGAAGTTCATCCATTGATGTCTTGCGCAAAAATTTTCCAAATTTAGTAATGTATTGATCTGGATCATTTAGCATATGAGTGGGAGTATCATGCGGAGCATCGATCTTCATGGTGCGAAATTTCCAAATCATGAAAGGTTTCTTATTCTTACCAATGCGTTTTTGCTTAAACAAAATTGGTCCTCTTGAAGAACATTTGATGATTAAAGCAAAGAGGAGGAAAAAAGGAAAAAAGAGAATACCTGCGATGAGGGAAAGCAATCTATCTAATATCCATTTTATACCAACATATATATATTTCATTTTTTAACGAGTTTAGTTTTTTTCCTTTTTTTATTTAACATTAGAGCTTCTTTAATAGAAATATAAGGATTTGTGAAAAAAGCAATTAATAAAAACCAAGAGGCAACAAATATTTTTTTATTTCTTAAATAGGCAATTGCCATAACAGCTCTATGACGAGTTCGAATATAATTTCTTTCCTTATATTTAAGGATTTTGAAATATGTTTTTTTATACTTATACAATTCTCTTTCGCCGACAATTTTATTTTTGCCAGTTGAAATAGCTTCAATATTAGTGCGATAAGCTTTTATATCATCAGAAACAAAATATCCAATAACAGAAGATGGAGATTTAATCAATTTACAAACTAAATAAAATTCTTGTCCCATTTTTGCATCATCAAATCCGCCAATTTCAACAAGAAGTTCTTTACTTATCATTAATGTTTCTGTAGAAGTAATCTGTTTAGTTAAATGATATTTTAATAAATCTCTTTTTTCAAAGGAAATAATATCATTATGAATTCGTTTATCAATAATTTCATTTTTTTCATTGTAAATCGTTAAATCAGTAAATGAAAAATTAAGATTATTTTTTAACATAAAATTAATTTGGTGTTCAACTTTAAACGGCAAAAATTCATCATCATCATCAAGAAAAGTAATAAATTCACCATGAGAAAATTTAATCCCTTCATTTCTAGACAAAGAACCACCAAGATTTTTTTGATTTTGAATAAGAATAATGTTTTTATTGGTTTTAATCAAATTAGAAATATACAAAGAAACTTCTGCTCTATAACTTGCTAATGGAGTAGAAGCGTTATCGTCAACTATGATAATTTCAATTTCTGAATATGTTTGTGCTAAAGCGGACTGCACAGCGTGCGATATAAGAGAAACTGATCTTTTATAAGTAGGGATAATAATAGATATCAGCGGAAAATTCATTTATAGTCTCCAAACAGTATATCCTTGTTTAATATATGAATTTTTATCAATAATACTTTTAACATCTATAATTACCTTTTTTAAATTATTTGTTTTTTTCTTAAAAAGTTCATCTAATTTTAAATTTTTAAAAGAATTATGAGCAACAGCAATAATGACGCAATCAAAATCATAAAGTTCGGATCTTGAAACAAGTTTAACTCCATACTCTCTTTCAACATCACGATTGGATGCATTATCGTCATAAATGCTTGGAATAATTCCAAAGTCTTTTAATCCCTTATAAATATCAAAAACTTTTGAATTTCTAATATCTGAACAATTTTCTTTAAATGTTGCACCTAAAATTAAAACTTTTGCTTCAGAAGTATTGATTTTTGCTTTCATCATTTGTTTAATGCAGGATGTAGCAATAAAAGCACCCATATTATCGTTTACTTTACGTCCAGCCAAAATTATTTGAGAATGATATCCGAGTTTTTCGGCTTCGTAAGTAAAATAATAAGGATCTACGCCAATGCAATGTCCACCAACTAAACCAGGGGTAAAACCTAGGGCATTCCATTTCGTATTCATTCCCTCAACGACTTCTTTAGTATCAATTCCCATACGATCAAAAACCATGGCTAATTCATTCATAAATGCAATATTAATATCTCTTTGAGAGTTTTCAACAACTTTTACCGCTTCTGCTGTCTTAATAGATGAAACTTTATGAACTCCAACTTCAACAACTAACTCATAAACTTTAGCAATTTGATTGCATGATTCATCATCCATACCAGAAACTATCTTTGTTATATTCCAAAGTCTATGAATTTTATCAGCAGGATTGATTCGTTCTGGAGAATAACCAATCCACCAATCTTTTCCGCACTTTAAACCAGATAATTTTTCAATAATTGGTATACAAACATCTTCAGTAACGCCAGGATAAACTGTTGATTCATAAACAACAATTGCTCCCTTTTTTATATTTCTTCCAACTACCTCTGAAGCTCCTACTACCGGGCTTAAATCAGGAGTTTTATCTTGATTGACTGGCGTTGGAACAGCGATAATAAAAAAATTAATATTATTTTTTAAATCATCCTCACATGAAGTGAAAATGAGAGATGTTTTTTCTAGTTCACAATCTCCAACTTCTCCTGTAACGTCATGACCATTTTGATATTCGTTTATTTTTTCTTTATTAATATCAAAACCAATGACATTAATTTTTTTTGCAAATTGAACAGCAATTGGCATTCCTACATAGCCTAAACCAATAACAGCTAATTTTTTCTTTTTTTCTATTAATTCATCATAATTATTCATAAAAAACTCCATATGTTGTTTTACAACATGTTTTAAAATAAGTCAATATTCAATCATATAAGAAAGAAAATTACTTATTATTTAATGCCTCACTCAAAATAGTCATTATCATATGATCAAATGTCAGATGTATGTCTTCACTTTTCATCATATCATTAACAGGGGCATGTAAATGATAATCAGCTAATTTAAATAATTTGCCGCCATCATAACCAGTCATGCCAATAATAACTGCATTATGTGCTTTGCCATATTCAACTGCTTTAATGACATTTTTTGAATTCCCGCTTCCAGAAATCGCTAAAAGAACATCGCCTTCGTTTAATCTTCCAATTAATGGAAATTCAAAAACATCATCATAAGAAATATCGTTTGCAATAGCTGTCATCATCGGCACATTATCGCTTAAACAAATAACATGAAATTTTTTTTCTAATGAAGAGCATATGCCTTTATTAAAATCGCAAACGATATGTGATGCTGTTGAAGAACTGCCACCATTACCAAAAACATAAATAGTTTTTCCTTTTTCATAAGCACAAACAATAGCATTTATAGCATCATTGATTTGTTCAATATCTAGTTTTAATAAAACATCAGATAATGTTTCATAATATTTTTTTATGTCTTTCTTATAATTAATCATGACATTTTTCCTCCTTGTTTATTATATAAGCAACTGCATCAAAAAGTGTATCGCAATGTTTATAGATAGGACAATAATATTTTTCAATTTTGTTAATTGAACCAGTGTTTAAAAGAATTCCTTTTAGTCCTGCATTTAAAGCTGTCATCATATCTTGATATGTATCACCAATAAAATAAGATTTAGATAAATCAATGTTATAATTCTTTTCAGCACGAAAAACCAATCCTGGTTTAGGTTTTCTACAATCACAATCAATTTTAAGTTCCACTCGCTCTCCTTTAAAACCTTTAGTAGGATGATGGGGACAAAAATAAAGAGCATCCAAATAAGCGCCATCTTTGCCAAGAAGAGTATCCATTTTTCCATGGATTTCATTAAGTTCTTCAAAGGAAACTTCACCACGAGCAATAACAGGTTGGTTGGTTATAACAATAGCAAGATAACCAGAAGAATTTATCATTTTAATTGCATTTGAAACATTTTCAATCAAAGTAAAATCATCTATATTTTTTAGAAATCCAACATACTTATTAATCGTTCCATCACGATCAAGAAAAATAGCCTTCTGTTTTTTAGATAGTCGTTTATTTTCAACTATCTTTTGTTCCAAATCTATTTCTGCCTGCTCATATCTTTCTGGTGTTCCTATATCTTTAACATATTCACTTGAAATATAAGCACTAACTGAATTTTCTTTTATAAAATAAGAAACAACATCTTTTTCAAAATCTTTTTTTTCGCAAGTTTTAAACAAAGAAAAAATAGATGGCGAAACAATATAAATTCCTGCATTTGTTATATTTCTAAGCCAAATATTATCGCGCAAAGAATTTTTATGATTAATACCAATAACATTATTATTTGAATCTAACAAAATAATATCGCTATCGTATGGATGAGAATTTGGATGAGCAAATAAAGTAATAGTTTTTTTATGATCTAAATGATACTTATAAAGTTTTAGCCAATCTATATCCAATAGCAAATCTCCAAAAATAAAAATAAAATCTTCATTAATTTTATCTTTTATATAAAAAAGTCCACCAGCAGATCCTAATGGTTCATTTTCAACTACATATTCAATATTTATTCCAAACAAACTTCCATCTCCGAAATATGAAATAATTGATCCGCTTTGATATCCTAAAAGCATAATAATTTTCGATATTCCAGATTTTTTTAAACTGTCTATTTGTCTTTCTAAAATTGGCTTAGAAAGAATGGAAACCATAGGTTTTGGTATCTCTGTTCCAGTAATAGATTTTAATCTTGTGCCTTTTCCACCAGCAGTGATAATAGCAATCATATTTGTTTCTCCTCAATTTTTTTCTTAAAATCTTTCAAAAATGGAGTCAACGCTACTTCTGGAGTATATTTTTTTGCTTCTAAAAGGCAATTTTCTTTCATTAAAATAAGAGCATCACGATTTGATAGACACCAATTGATACGTTTTTCTAAATCATTATTATCTAAAGAAAATAAAAAACCAGTAACTCCATCAACAACAATTTCATCATTATTTGCCCAGTTAGATGCAATCACAGGTAACCCGGCCATATAAGATTCAAGTATGGTTGCAGGAAATCCTTCGCCTTTATAAAAAGTTGGAAATAAAAGTGCATGATGATTAGATAATAATTTTATAACTTTATCATCAGAAATTAATCCAAAACATTTAATTTTCAAATACGGATTTTTGTTTTTAGAAATTATTTTTTCTAATTCATCAATCCACAATTTATCTACATTTCCATAGATATCAAGAGAAATTTGTTGCTTAGCTTTTTTTGAAACATTTGAAGCAGCATTAATGGCTAATTCAATACCTTTTTCATAACAAACGCGAGAGAAGGTACACAATTTAAGTTCGTTAGTATTGATTAAATTTCTTTTTAAAGACATTAGTTTATTTTCTGAAATCATCGTTCTTAAAGAAAACACTGGAGAGTAATGAATATTATTCATTCCAAATTTTTCTAATTTCATTTTCATTTTATTAGTTTCTACATAAATACCAGAAAAAATAGAAAACAATTTAATCAATCTTTTATTACGACTAATTGTTTCGGGTAACCATCCTCCAACTACAGGATAAAAAATAGAAAAGTTATTTTTTTTGTGGTTAAAATATAAAAAATAAGTCAAAAATTTTACTGCTCGTTCTCCACCTGGAAAAATAATAACAAAATCTATTTTTTTTAAAATTTTTTTTAAGATAAAAAATAAAGAAATTAAATGGATTTTTGTTCTATATTTTGAATAATCAAAAAGTTCGAAAATTTCATTAGGAAAAGTTTTTTTTAAAACATTTAAAATATTTAAAGTTTTTGTTGTTTGACCATCAAAAGGATTATTTATTTGAGCAAAATTTCCTATAACTAATGTTTGCATTTTATAATTTTATTCCATAAAAATGATAGAACAACCAGATTGGTCTAGTTCGAAAGTCATTTCTTTTAAATCTTTAAGCGCTTCTCTAACATTTTTTCTATCACAATCATTTGGAACATAGAACAAAAGAAAGCCTCCACCCCCAGCTCCTAGAAGTTTTCCACCACTAGCTCCAGCTTTAATAGCACTATTGTAATATGTATCAATTTTTACGTTACTTATTCCATTTGCAAGTTGTTTTTTAATGAGCCAACTTTGATGAAGAATTGGTCCGAGAGCATCAATATTATTGTTTTCAAATTCTATTTTTAATTGCTTAGTCAATTCAACAAGTTTTTTTGTACCTTTAATAGTTTTATTTTTAGCCATAACGTTATTAGATTGTTCTTTCAAAATTTTATTAGCGTCTCTTACATCTCCTGTATAAAACATAAGAAGAGAATGTTCAAGTTTTGCGTAATTTTCTTTTTTTAAAATAATGGGTTCAACTTTAACAAATCCGTCTGGACAAAATTCATAGTATTTTAATCCACCAAAAGAAGCGGCAAATTGATCTTGCTTACCAATAGGATTACCCAATTCATCAATTTCAATTTCACAAGCTCTTTTTGCTAGCTTATAAGCACTTACACTTTCATTTTTGTATGCATATAAAAGTTTTAATAGTGCAACGGTAAATGTTGAAGAACTTCCAAGACCTGTTCCAGCCGGAACATCTGCCATTGAAGCAATTTCAACACCATTTATTTTCATGTCTTTAAGAGTTTGTTTAAAAAGTTTGTGATTAATTTTATTAACATCTTGAACAATTTCAGTTTTACTATATTTCAAAACAATATCATCTTTATTAAAAGATGGTTGCATACACAAATAGACATATTTTCGAATTGATGTTGAAATAACACAACCACCATATTTTTCATAAAATGATGGCAAATCACTTCCACCGCCACACAAGCTAACTCTAAAAGGCGCCCTTGTAATAATCATGCTATTAATTTCCTTTCTTTGATTTAAAATCAATAGATTCTAAATATTGATTAATAGTCATAATAACAGCTTCATTTGAAGAATAATGACCATGCCAACCAGCATTTTGAATTTTTGAAATATCAAATTGAAATTTTGGAATGTCACCCTTCCAACCATAATCAGTATCACCATATAAAATCTTGCATTGATTTAACCCCATTAATTTAACAACTTGCTCAGCAATAAAACTAACATTTGAAGATGAATCAACTCCAACGTTATATATATTTAGTCCTTTATTTTTTGTAGAAAAATTAACAACAGCAGAAATCAAATCAGAAACATATATATATTGTTTTTCTTGGTGTCCATTACCCAACACAGTCAGCTCATTAGGATTTACCAAAAGTTTATTTATGAAATCAAAAATAACACCATGAGTAAGTCTAGGCCCAATAACATTTGGAAATCTAAAAACAAGAACATCAAAATTATTCATAAATGAAAATGCATTAATAAATGCTTCTGATGCCATTTTAGCAGCACCATAATATGAAATAGGATGAAGAGATGTTGTTTCTTCTGAAAGTTTTTCTTTATGATTACCATATAAGGCAGATGTTGAAGAAAAAAACAATTTTTTTACATTACTTTTCCTCATAGCTGACAAAATAGTCCATGTTGTTTTTGCGGTACATTCAAATTCAATGTCTGGATTATTTGCACTAGTTTGAATATCTGAATTAGCAGCTAAATGATATATATAATTTATCTTGTATTTAGAAATAAGATTTAATAATAAAGATTCATTATTAGCATCACCTTCAACAAAAATAAAATTTGAATTATTTTTTAAATGTTTTATATTATCGATTTTGCCACGAAGAAGATTATCTAAAACTACCACAAAATCTCCACGATCAATTAATGCATCACACAAATTACTTCCAATAAAACCAGCTCCGCCAATTACAAGATTATTCATAATTTTCACCTTATGTTATTATAACATACATTAGTTATCGAACAAATAAAAGAGGAATAACCTCTAATATGTGTATATATAAAGAATAAAAAAAGTAAAATTAATCTCTTTTAAAAACATCTCTTGTATATATTTTCTCTTTGACATCTTCTAAAGAAAAATCAATACGATTAGCTATAATTATGTGTGATATTTTTTTAAATTTCATTAAATCATGTGTAACCATATGACCTAAAAAAGTTGTTTCTTTAAATAATGGTTCATAAATGACAATATCACAATCAAAAGACGACATTGATTTAATGATATTTTGAATAGAAGATTCTCTAAAATCATCAGAATCATTTTTCATTGTTAATCGATAAACGCCAACAACAATCCGAGATTCATTAGATTTAATATTTTCAATCCGATCAAAAATGTTTTTTGAAATAAAATCTGCTCTTGTTTTATTTGATTTAACAATAGAAGAAATTAAATTTTCAGGAACATCTTTGAAATTATTCATCAATTGTTTTGTATCTTTTGGAAGACAATAACCACCATATCCAAAAGATGGATTATTATAAAAATTTCCAATTCGTGGATCGGCACAAACAGCTGAAATAATTTCACTAGAGCATAGTTTTTTAGTTTGAGCATATGTATCCAATTCATTAAAAAAAGCTACACGTAAAGCTAAATAAGTATTAGAAAATAATTTAATAGATTCTGCTTCCGAGAGACCAGTAAAAAATGTTTTTATTTTCTTCTTTTTCGCACCTTTCTTTAATAAATTAATAAATATTTGTGCTTTTTTTAAATATTTTGATTTTTTTTCAGGAACACCAACAACGATTCTTGATGGATATAAATTATCATATAAAGCTTTTCCTTCTCTTAAAAATTCAGGAGAAAAAAATATAAATTCATAATTAAATTTTTTTCTCATTCTTTCTGTAAAGCCAACTGGAACTGTAGACTTAATAAAAATATTTATTTTAGGATTAACAGATAAGGCATTTTTAATAATCGTTTCAACATTTGAAATATCAAAACAATTGTTATTAGAATCATAATTAGTAGAGACAGCAATAATCACTATTTCAGCTTCTTCATATGCATAATTAGCGTCGGCTGTTGCGATAAGATTTAAAGAAACATTACTTAAATAATGTTGAATATCATTATCAAAAAAAGGAGAAATTTTTTTATTTATTAAATTTATTTTTTCTTTAACAATATCAACAAGAAAAACATCATTATTTTGTGCAAGTATAACAGCATTACTTAATCCTACATATCCAGCTCCAACAATTGCTATTTTCATATAACTTCCCCCATTGTTTAATCATCAATAAAATTAAAAATAACATTTAAGGCACATTCTGGTGTAAATTTCTTAGAAAAAACATATACATTTTTTTTAAATAAAATAATTTTTTCTTTGTTATTAATAATATTTTCGATAGCATTATTTAAACCATCTACAGTAATTGGATCAAATAATATTCCATTAATGCCATTATCAATTAATTCGGAATTGTATTTCCAATTAGATGCTATTGCAGGTAAGCCAGCCATATAAGATTCGAGCAAGGTTGCTGGAAATCCTTCTCCAAAGAAAAATGTTGGAAAAAGAAGCATAAAATAATCGCTGAGCGTAGATATAACTTTGTCATCCGGGATAATGCCACCATATTTTACATTTTTTTTATTTGCTTCAATCGCTAGTTTAAAATCATTTTCAAAACTTGGAGAAATTTTTCCATATATAGTTAAATCAATAGTTGCATTTTGGTAAATAGAAGAGATGCATTTAATAGAATCAATTGCAATAAGAATACCTTTGTTATAATCAACTCGTGAAAATGTACAGAAATGAAAAACATTTTTAGAAATTGCTTTTTCCATTGTATCAACTTTTGTTCGAAAAACATTTTCATCAAGAGGAAGCCGAAGAGAAAATACTGGAGAATAATAAATATTAATCATTCCCATCTCTTTTAAAGCTTTTTCCATTCCGTGTGTTTCAACAAAAATAGCGGTAAATGAAGAACATGCAGTTCGAACAATTGAATATTTTTTTATATAAGTAGGAAGCCATCCACCAACAACAGAATATAAGACTTTACAATTATATTTTTTCACCCATTTTTTCGCGAAAAGAGAAACAATAATAAGGCGCATAGGACTGGGCATTAAAACAATATATTTTGAATCTATAAAAGATTTTTTTAAAGATTTATAGTTTTTAAAAGGATGTTTTTTCCAAGAACTGAAATGATTTTTTTTAACATTATTTGATCCAAATTTTTTTATGAAGACCTCTAAAATATTCCTAGCTTTCGTTGATGCTCCATCACATGCAATTTCATCAATTCCAAAGTCAGCACAAATAGTTATTTTATCTATCTTTTTATTAATCATTAATTGGCATCTCCTTTCTTTTTATTCATTAAAATATATATCATAATTTTTATTATCAGCATTTTTACTGCTTGTTTTATTTTTAAGTAAAAATAATTTTTTAACATCAAAAGTAAACATTTTTAAATCTCCACTAAAGAAGGCATATATAAATCCAATTTGATAAGCAAACAATTTTACACTATCTAATGAAACAACAATTGAACATATTAGAAAAAAGATAACTTGTGCAAAAAAGAAAAAGAAATTAATATTGTTTTTTCTTAGCTTTATAAATGAAACAAAAGAAACGAAAAAGCCAGCGAAAAATGGTATAAAGCCAAGAATACCATAACAAGAAAGTATTTCAGAAAAAGTGTTATGACTCCACGCTCCTCCAAAAGAAGAGAATAGGTGAAAACCTTGAATTCCAAATCCAAACAATGGTTTTCTTAAAAACATATTAAAACCATCAATAATCATATTCATTCTATCAATTGTTGAATAATCAACATATGATCCTGATCCATTTGAAAATATTGCACTAATAAAAGCTTCAAGTCTTGTTTTAATTGTGTCAAATACGGGAAGATTAATTAAAATAATTAAAGCAGCCAAAGAAACAGCAATAAGAATCAATGATAAATACCATCTTTTTTTACCAAAAAACATTATAATTTCCAAAAACGGAAGAACAATCATGATAAGAAATAATATTTTTGAACCAGTCGATAAACCGCAAAAAGTAAAAAGCAAAAATAATAAACCTGAAAAAATTTTAACAAAAATATTTCTATTAAATAAAATAAAATAAAAAGACAATGAAAGACCAAGACCAAGAATAATTGCAATATCATTTTGATTTCCAAAAATTGTTCCTAATCTAGTAAAATCAAGCGAAATTAAATCTGAAAAATATGTGAAAAAGAAAACAAAAACAAAAACAACTAATCCAAAATATGAAACAATTATTATTGGTTTAATAATTTTTTTATTGCTTAATGCATATGTGTAACAACAAAAGGTAATTAGCATAAGAAGAATGGGAGTAAAAACAAAGGAACCAGTCCAATTCAAAAAAGTTGATATTGCTGAAGTTAAACAAAAGAAAATAAAGGCAAACGATAAAATAGTAAAAGAGAAACCATAAAATAATATTAAAGATAGAAACATCGATATCAATAAAATAATTGTAAATATCCAAGTAAAAACATAATTGTTTTCGAAAGAACAAAGTGGAATGCTTAAAATTACACAAAAAGTGAATGTTAATACTAACAAATCTAACAAGATATTTATTTTAGATTTCGATTGAAATAAATTCTTGATTTTCTGTTTTAGTATCTGAATTTTTGTTTTTATGTTTAAAACACTTTTTAGCACCACAAATAGCCTCCTTTCTATTGCACAATATTAAAACAAACAATACGAGTAAAACAAAGAGAGTGTGAAGCGAATAAATATAAATAAAATTAGCAACAACTCCATAGATAACAAATCCACCAATAACTATTAAATCAAAAATAAAAGTTAATTTTGGTGAAAAAGGAAAAATTTTAGTAAAATAACTCAATGAAAAAAATGCAAAACCAACAATAATAATAGAAAAAAAAGCTATAAATAAATATAAATTACTCGTACTACTAAAAGAATTAATATATGTTTCGTCTAAGCTAGAATTATTATAATATTCATTAAGTTTGTAATCATACAAAGAAAAAGAAATGGTATAATCACTAATCGGACATACATCATTTACCAATTCAAAAGTTGTTTTATTTCCATATGGATTTAATTTTAAATCCATTTCAAAATGATTTAAAAGATATTCATTTTTATTTGATGTGGCAATAAAACTAGTAAATCCAAAATTATCACCATATATTTCTCTAATTCGTGGGGCATTCCCATAATCACTATATATGATATTATCAATTGCTAAACTAAACGATGTTTCTTCTTGCTCAGAATTATCACTATTAAAAGAAAAAGTTTTGCCTATCAATTCTTCATAAGAACTAAGATTATAATCAATAAGCAGATTATCGGCTAATACATCAGATATATATAAAAAAGTGTTTTGATTATATGTATTACTCTTATCTCTATAAAAATAACAATAGTAATCACTTCTATCAGTAACATATGCAGTAGTTTCTTCACCATTTTTTGCAGTTATTGTCTCTTCATTGATAGCTCTAGAGGTTGGAGCGCCTACAAATCTAACATCATAGTTTTTTGAATTTAATTCATCGCTAATTAAAACATTATTTGTCGAAACAAGACGATATCCTTCAACAAAAGAATAATTTAACATTTGTGAAAACAAAGATGAATATGTGTAATTACTTATATTGCTTGAAACATTCATAATTGGTGAAACAAAATCATTGTAAGAATGTTCGTTATAATCAACTATTTGGTATGATAATTTATCAAGTTTATAATCAGATGTATCTAAAGTTGAAATAATTGGAACTGTTATTCCAAGAATAAGACATGTTCCCATTAAGAAACCTTTTAAAAATAATCTAGAGTTGTTTTTACCATTTTTAATCATGACAATAAATTAATATACCATAGATATGATACTATTTCTCATTTCTTAAAAGTAAAAATTTAAGTATTGTAAGAAAATTTGTCGAAAAAGAATAAACATTATATCCATTTGGACATTTCGCAAATTTCCATCTCATTAGTTCAGTATCAATTGCTAACATGATACCTTGCTTATCAATTCCAGATACTAATATTGAACCAGCTTCGACGCCTTCTGGTCTTTCAGTGCTGGTTCTAATTAGAACAGCGGGGAAATGTCTCATCCAAGATTCTTCAGTAAGAGTGCCACTATCGGAAAGAACAAACATGGCATTTTCTTGTAATTTGACATATTCTAAAAAGCCTAATGGCTTAAGATTTCTAATTAAAGGGTTCATTATAAAACCTTCAGTTTCTAATCTCTTCTTAGTTCGTGGGTGAGTAGAGAAAATCACAGGAACTTGATACTTCTCTGCTACAGCATTAATTGCGGGCATTAATTGTTTAAAATTCTTTTCAATATCAATATTCTCTTCTCTATGAGAAGAAACAACGATATATTTACCTTTTTCTAATCCTAGATCTTCAAGAACTTTAGATTGTTCAATTTTATCATTTTGAGCGTTTAGGACCTCTAACATCGGAGAGCCAGTAATAAATGTATGTTGAGGATTAATTCCTTCTTTCATCAAGTTATCATAAGCGTGTTGAGTATAAGGAAGATTATAATTTGCTATATGATCAACTATTTTTCTATTTGTTGTTTCAGGAACGTTCCAATCTCCACATCTATTTCCTGCTTCCATATGAAATATAGGAACATGCAATCTTCTTGCAGAAATAGCGCAAAGCGCACTATTAGTGTCACCTAAAATAAGAACAGTATCGGGATTTAATTCTTTTAACAAATCATATGATTTAGCAATTACATTGCCAATTGTTTCACCAAGATTTTTACCAGCACAATTTAAATAATAATTAGGTGCTCTTAAACCTAATTCATCAAAAAAGATTTGATTTAGTTCGTAGTCATAATTTTGTCCAGTATGAACAAGGATGTGTTCAAAATCAGTATCTTTATCTAAAGCTTTAATCACTTCACTTAATCTAATAATTTCTGGCCTTGTACCAATAATAGTCACAATTTTAATTTTCTTAATCATTTTGCTTTACCTCAAAATAATATGTATCAGGATTTTCTTTATTAAAAAATTCATTACACCACATAAGAGTAACGCTATCAATATCGCCAATATTTGTAATGTTATGTGCCCATCCTGCAGCAATAGTAACAATTGTTGGATGATTTTCCGAAACAATTATTTTTCTATATTCATTTGTTTTCATATTCTTTAACTCAATTCGACAAGTTCCAATAATCGTCAAATATTGCTCAACTTTATGTTCATGAAAATGATTGCCTTTTGTAATTCCTGGTTTACAAATGTTCACAGACATTTGACCTTTGTTTTTATCTTTTATTAATTCAGTAAAAGATCCTCTCTGATCAGAATGAGTAACTAATGGCTTTATAAGTTGAGGAAGATAACTGATAAAAGTGTAATAAAGTTTGTAATATATGGAACTTGGATAAATTGGAAGGCAATAGGGATTATTTTTAATTAAGAATAAAAACTTTTCAAGATTTCCCAAAGAAATGTCTTGTGATTCAAAATCAATAACTGTATTAAATTCTATTTTTTTATATCCGTTTATAACTCTAATAAATTCAACGCATATATCATCGACATAAACTAAATGCATAATCTTGTTTTTGTCATCAATTGAATATTCATGATTATTTGCAATGGCGTCAAATAGAGTTGAAACAAAGCTATTATAATTTGGTCTGCATCCCCAACCAAAAACATTCGAAAAGCGATAGACATAGACATTTAAACCAGAAGATAACAAGTAGTCTTCCGCCAT
>JAQUUD010000015.1:18194-23610 GCA_028694075.1 Clostridia bacterium | reverse complement strand
CAAAAGAACTTTTTGTGAGGGCAGTGCCTTGATATGTGTCCAAAACCAAAGCGGAGTTTTCAGTGTTAAAAATGGTTGTTCCGCCTGTACCATCAACCGTCGGGCTATCTTGGTAAAATTGCACCGCGGTGCTACTGTCTGTTGCCAAATAGACTTTGGCAGTAACCGCTGAGTCAAAAGACACGTTAACAGTTAACCCCACTTTTTCAGTGCTTAATATTGCCCAAATCCCCACAAACAGTACTGTTAACGACATAAGCAAAGCGGTTCCAGTTGCAATCAATTTTTGCATTCTTTTATTTAACATAATCATTTTTTAAATCCTCCTAAATTATTATTAAATGTTAATTAAATGATAAAAAACAAAAAATTTTAAAAAATGCGTTTTTGATTATCAAATTGATGACTTCATTTTGATTGATTATAAAATTCAAATTATTTGTCAAAAATTACATTGGACTTCAGTTCATTGCTTTTTATCAATTTTTTAATATCTTAGAAATCTAAGATAAAAGCATTATAAATCTTAGTTAACTAAGATGTCAAGCAATTTTTCTTAGTTTTCTATTATAATTTTTAATAATGGATAGTTTAGGACAAAAAATTAAAGAATTAAGGAAAGAAAAAAATTTAACTCAACCTGAATTAGCAAGATTGCTAAATGTTTCAAATGGAGTTATTTCTTTCTGGGAAAATAATATAAACGAGCCAAAAGCAACCTATGTGAAGCAGTTGGCTATTATTTTTAATGTTTCGTCCGATTATATACTTGGTTTAGAAAAATGAAAAAATAAAATGAATGGTTGAAATCATCATTGTGAGATAATTTTCTATTCATAAATTTATTTGTAAATTTTATGTTGTTATTTAAATTTGAAAATATGTTCAATATAATTCATTTTGTTTTTATAAAAAAAAATTAACATATAGTAAAAGATGAATAAACAAATATTGTGGGTTGTAAATAATTAAATCTAGTTTCGTAATTCAATATAACATTTGCAAGTGAGTAAAATTTGCTAAAAAATAAAGCGGAAGCGGGCACTGCCTTTTAAGGCAGTGCTGTAACACTTGAAAGTGTTACACGGGATTTTTGAAAAAAATCCCGACGCTTCCGCTATGTCGGTATCATAATAATAAAAAATTTTTTTTACAACAAATCAAACAACCCCGACATTTTGCCGGTTGAAAACTATAATTAATACTTTTCAGTAAATATCTTTTAATTAATTTTTCATTGTTGAAATGTAATTATTTATTGATATAGAAGCAATCGCTCCATCAGCGCAAGCAGTAATAATTTGCCTTAAGGTCTTATGTCTGACATCGCCAGCGGCAAAAACGCCTGCAATATTGGTTTTCATATCCTCGTCCGTTTTAATATAGCCCAATGAATCAAGTTCCAAAATGTCTTTAAGTAAATCGGTATCAGGCTTTCGCCCAATTGCAACAAAAAGCCCGTCCACATTTAATTCTGATATCGCTTTGTTTTCTTTATTTTCAATAACAATACTTTCCAATTTGCCGTCGCCTTTAAGTCCAGTTACTATTGAATTTAAAATGATGTTAATTTTAGAGTCAGACTTTTCTGAAAGAATTTTTACCTTATCCAATGCGGATTCTTCGCATCTGAAAGTATCGCGTCTATGAATCAAATAAATCTTTTTTACAATATCATAAAGATATAATACATCTTTAATGGAAGTGTTTCCGCCCCCAACAATAGCCACAGTTTTATCTTTGAAAAAATTGCCATCGCAGGTTGCACAATAACTTATGCCTTTGCCTAAATATTTTTGTTCGTTTTCAACTTCAAGTTGTTTCGCAAAAGCCCCAAGACATAATAAAACGGTTTTTGCTTCAAATGTTCCATTATGTGTTCGCACCTTTTTAATAGTGTCAGTAATATCATATTCCAAAACATCAGTATATGTAATTTCCAGCCCCAATTTAACAGCCTGTTCAAGCATTTTTGTTGTCAAATCCATTCCAGTTATCTTATCAAAACCGGGATAATTTTCAATATTATTTGTCATTGCCATTTGTCCGCCCGGAATCATTCTTTCCAGCATTAAAACTTTTTTTCTTGCTCTTAAAGCATATATTGATGCAGTAAGCCCCGCAGGACCTGCTCCAATTATTATTAAATCGTACATAAATAATTTTCTCTCCTTATTATATAGAAATCAAAAATTATTTTACACTATTCGACCGATATAAGTCAAAATATTTTTCTAATTAGTTTTAAAATTAATTAAAAAACAATTGACTTGAAAAGGATTGAATATTTTTCCTAAAAACAATCTTAAAATTCTTAAAATCTGACAAAAACTCTAAAATTCTTTTAAACTTTTTATGCTAACATTTAGAAAACGGAGGGGGTATGGAGGTTAAAAATCGAATATATAATAACACTTTGTATGTTTTGTTGAGCGGGGAATTGGACGAGCATAACGCATACAACACCAGAATTAAACTTGATGAAATATTCGGCGAAAAGGGTTTTAAGCAAATAATAATTGATTTGTCCGAACTGGACTTTATGGATAGCACCGGCATTGGCGTTTTAATTGGCAGATATAAAAGAATGAAAGATAAAAATATTCCAATTTATATCTGCAATCCGTCTTTGCACGCTGAAAAAATTTTCAAAATGACAGGGCTTTATGAAATTATGCCCAAAATAATATGAGTGAGGTGATTATGAAACAATTAATAAATGAAATGGCTTTAACTTTTAAGGCAATATCTATCAACGAAAGTTTTGCAAGGGCTTGCATTGCCGCTTTTTGCATTCAGGCAGACCCGTCTTTAGATGAGATTACTGATATTAAAACAGCAGTCAGTGAGGCCGTTACAAATTGTGTGGTGCACGCTTATCCTAAAAAGAATGGTGAAATAAAAATTTTGGTGCATCTTTATGAAGACTCGGTTTCGATATGGATAAGCGATAAGGGCATAGGAATTGAAAACATTGAAAAAGCAAGAGAGCCGTTTTATACAACAAAGCCAGATCAGGAAAGAAGCGGAATGGGCTTTACAGTTATGGAAAGTTTTATGGATCTTATGGACGTGTTTAAAAATGAAGACAAGGGCATAACTGTCAAACTTGAGAAAAAATTTAAAACCAAAAAGTTTGCGGTTGGGGGAGTAAATGCTTGAACACAATCAAACTTTAGATTTGATAAAAAAAGCACAGAACGGCGATGAAAATGCTAAAACAATATTAATTGAAGAAAATTCCCCGCTTGTTAAAAGCGTTATAAAAAGATTCAGAAACAAAAATCTTGAATATGACGACCTTTATCAACTGGGTTGCGTTGGTTTTTTAAAGGCAATTAATAATTTCAATGTTTCATTTAATGTTAAGTTTTCAACTTATGTCGTTCCGATGATTATTGGGGAAATTAAGAGATTTTTACGCGATGATGGAATGATAAAAGTTTCCCGTTCCATAAAAACGCAAAATATGCAAATTAACAAATTTGTTCAAGAATATCAAAATAAAAATATGAAAAAACCAAGTTTGCAGGAAATTGCCCAGCATTTCAAAATGGAGCAAGAAGAAATTATTTTTATTATGGATTCTTCCAAAATGCCACTCTCAATTTATACTCCATATGACGATGAAGAAAGTGGTTTGCTTTTAATTGACCGTTATGTTCAAGTTAATGACAGTGACCTTGTTTTTGATAAACTTTTGCTGAAAGACGCTTTGAATTCATTAGACAGTAGGGCAAAAAAAATTGTGCTTTTACGCTTTTTTAGAGATAAAACTCAAAGCGAAATTGCACAAGTTTTAAATATTTCTCAGGTTCAGGTTTCAAGACTGGAAAATAAAATTTTGGAAATTATTAAGCAAAAATTAAAAATTAATGAAGGCTAAATTTTTAAATTTAGTTAACGCAAGCAGTTAAAGATTTGTTGTTTTCATATTTGTTTTCATTAACTATTGAATTATTTTCAGAATTATTTTCAGATTGCAATGTTTCAACTGCCTTATCCTGATTTTGTTCATTTTCTTCGGGGTTGATTTTTTCAGTTTTATCTGATTTTACATTCATTTCTGTTTGATTTCCGCTTAATCCTTCAAGTGGCTTTTTATCTTGTATCTGTTCTTCTGATTTTTGTTCGGATTGTTCGTTAAGTTGTTCCGATTGTTTGGTTTGTTCATTTTTAAGTCCAATTTGATGTTCTGTTTGTTTAATTTCGTTTTCCACTTTTTCAGAATTTTTAGGCTGTGTTTGTTGCTCAGATTCATTTTGTTGTTCGGTGTTTTCAATTTGTTCATCTTGTATCATAGATTGAGTTTGTTCTTCAATGTTTTCGGTTTGAGGTTCATCTTGTTTCACCGATTGATTTTGTTTTGTTTGGGCAGTATTTTTGTTAACTGCATCTTTGTTTGCATTATCGTTTTCGACCTTTGGCAAAGTTTCACTTTCAAAAGGTTTTTTAACTCTTGCGGGTTTTGCAAATTTTTTAAAATTATCATTGTGCGTTTTATCCATCAATGAAACAGAGTTAAAGTCTATTGCATTAAGCCTTTGCCCTCTTTCAAATTTTGGAGCAAAAGTAAGCAAAGACTCTTTAATTTTTGTATCATTTTCTGGTGCAGTTGATGATTGATAGTTTGGTTTTATATCATTTTCAAAAATATCAAAATTTAAAGTTCGATTTGTTCCTTGAGTTGCGGGCAATGTATTTTGCCTATTCAAATTATTTTGATTTGTAGTATTTGTTTGATTGTTTATGCCATTATTTGCGGGCATTTGTTTGCTAACTATACCATTAGGTTTTACATTATTTGTTGAGGTTGTGCCATTTGTAAATCCGTTTCTATTAATTCCGTTGTTAGTAATGCCATTATTTGCAATACCATTTGTTGTCCTGCCATTGTTAGTTGTGCCATTGTTTGTAATGCCGTTATTGGAAGGTAAATTTCTTTGTAAACCATTGGTATTATTGTTGGTTTGATTATTATTAACAGTTTTATTTTGATTAAGGTCGCCGATGCTCGGATTGGCATTGTTATTTGTTTCATTCAAATTGTTTGTATTATTATTTACTGCATTTCTGTTATTCAAATTATTATTTGTTCCATTATTTGTATTGTTTGTTCCGTTTATATTGTTTGCGTTGTTGTTTGTTCCGCTTATATTGTTTCTATTATTGTTAATTCCGTTATTGTTCGTATTATTATTTACTGCATTTCTGTTATTCAAATTACTATTTGTTCCATTATTTGTATTATTTGTCGTGTTCGTTTTATTGTTAGCACGGTCAGTTGTTGTCACATCGTTATTCGTACCATTAATCACATTATTATTCGTGCCGTTATTGGTTACTCCATTATTTAAACCATTAATCACATTATTATTTAAGCCGTTATTTATAGTATTGTTTAAACCGTTATTTG
>JAQUUD010000015.1:13172-18094 GCA_028694075.1 Clostridia bacterium | reverse complement strand
GTCACATCGTTATTCGTACCATTAATCACATTATTATTCGTGCCGTTATTGGTTACTCCATTATTTAAACCATTAATCACATTATTATTTAAGCCGTTATTTATAGTATTGTTTAAACCGTTATTTGTTTCTCTTTGATTAACATCATTGTCATTAATTATCGGTTCTTCCATATCGTTTGTGGTGCTGTTATCAGTTTTATTGTTGATATCATCATCAATATTTTCATCGTAATTTTCATCTACATACCCGTTATTGAAATTATTGTTAAAACGGTCTTGATTATAAAAATTATTAAAATAAGGATTGAAAAATGGGTTAAAATATGGATTGTTAAATCTGCCATTCATAAAGCCATTGTTAAAGTAAGAACTTCTATTATTTAAATAATTATCATAATTAAAATCTGTGTTATTATTGTCGTTTTGTCCAGTATTTGTATCTTGATTAGTTATGCTTGTGTTGTCATTATTCATTTCTATACCATTTGAACTTCCATTATCATTCACAATATTTCTATCATTGAAATTTTGGGTGTTGCCAAAATTCCTGTTAAAATAATTTCGATTATTATCATTAAAATTTCTACTTAAATTTCGGTCGGTATTAAATTCAGTGTCAGTAGTCATTTCGCCATTTTCATTATTTGTTAAATTGTTATCAGTGTTGCTGTCAATATTTTCATTGTTATTTTCAATTGTATCTACATTATCTTTGTCTTGATTTTGATCATAAAATCTATCTTGTGTGTTGTAATTATAATCAGAATACGGCAAATAATAGCAGTCAGGGCCGTAGCATATGCCATTATAGCAGTCCGCTCCATCATAGCAAGGACAACCATAACAAGTCCCGTAATTTCCATTACTATTGTTGTTAAAAAGATTGCCATTGAAATATCTTGCATCATTATTTGTGCTGTCAGGTGCATTAACTCTATTAACTCTATTAACTCTATTGACTCTATTTACGCCATACAATCCGCTAGTCGCCGAACCCGTTTCACCATTATAAGATGTGCCATTTGGGCAAGTAGGGCAGGTTGGAGTTTGAGAATAAGGATAACACGACGCATTTTCGTTTGTTATACAATTTTCAATTTGCAACAAACTGTTTAAAATAGAAGTTAAATTGCTGTTTCTATTATCCATACAACTTAAAAGCCTTACATATTTTGAATTTAATGTGTCGGCATTTGAGTTGTAATTTATTTTTAAAGTTTTAACATTAGATAACTCGTTATTAATTTCTGCTTTAATCAAATTTGCTTTATTGCAACTTGTTGTAATATTGTTTAATAAATCATTTATTGCACTTGCTTGTATGTCGTTAACCGTTACTTCTCCAGATTTAATTTTGTCAGCAAGACTTTTAATATAAGTAATTCTGTCTTGAATTTGTGATAAAGTGTTATTGCAAGTGTTGTTGCAATCAAGACAAGAATTACAAATTGAACTTGTGTTCGTTAATTTATAATCCGAAGAAGATATTTTATTAACTAAATTATTATTGTTATAACCGTTTTGATTATTGTTATAAGAATTAATATTTCTCACATTGTTGCGGTTATTAACATTTGAATTATTTTGATAATTTCTCATATTTCTAACATTATTATTGTTATTAACATTGTTAGTTCTGCTGTTAACTCTATTGTTAGAAGTATAAGCGGTTCTATTAGTATTATTTAAATTATTGTTATTTGTATTGTTATTTGTTTTATTGTTAGTGTTGTTGCTCGGGGTGTTATAGTTTGGATTATAGGTGTTGACATTTGAACGAATGGCATTTCCATTAAAATTGGTGTTATTAGTGCCATTAGCATAATTATATTGACCGTTGCCGTTGAAATTATTAAATCTATTTAAATTAGTATTAGGTCTATATGTGTCTACATTTGGAATAATTCCTTGACCAAATCCATTAAACATATTGTTATAACCGTTGTTAGATATGCCGTTGCCCTACATTCCATTTACGCCATTATAGCCATTACCATTATAACCATTGCCGTAGTAACCATTACCATATCCGTTATAGCCCCCTGTTACTCCGCCAAGTCTATTAAAATTATTAAAGTTTCCATAAGTGTCAGTATTTCGATAAAAATTCGGCATAGCAAAACTGGTGTTAAGCCCAACTTTCATTAATGATTCGTCATATTCACCATTATTATTAAAAGCGATGTCAGAATTTTCGATTGTATTCATATCTTTTAATTCTGATGACAATCTGTCCATTCTGCTGTGAATATCAGAACTTATTGAACTTTCAGTCGCTGTGCCACAGCCCACTAAACCCACACAAATTAAAATTGCGAGCAATCCAATAAATAATTTTTTCATAAATCCTCCAAAAAAATAAAATTTGCAAAACTATTATTTGTAGATTTAAGTTTTTTATGTAAAATGTTTTAAATTTTTTAATTAAGGAAATAATTTTAAAGCAGTAAAATATTTTACTAAAAAAAATGAACATAAATTAAGTTACTAATGCTTATAAAATTAAATTTTAAACAGTTAATTTTTTAAAATAAAAAAAATAAGGAAAGAGAATGGATACAAAAACAAGGAATGAAAAATATAATCAATATGTTGAAGCAAAAATTCCAAAAACGAGAAATTGGCCAAGCCTTTTTAATTCGTTTTGGGTTGGTGGGTTAATTTGTATGATTGGGCAGGGCATTAATGATATTATTTTGCTAATTTCACCAACAACGGCTGAACAAACTGCGTGGGCTTATACCCTTGTAATCTTAATTTTTTTGGCTTCATTTTTAACTGGCGTTGGGATTTATGATCAAATAGGGCAATATGCAGGGGGTGGTTCAATAGTGCCAATTACAGGATTTTCAAATTCAATCACAAGCCCAGCCGTAGACTTTAAGAATGAAGGTATAATTTTTGGAATGTGTGTAAAAATGTTCGTAATAGCAGGTCCCGTAATTGTAATCGGCATTGTTGCAAGTGCAATTGTCGGCTTAATTTATTTGTTGCTTTAGTATTTATTGGAGTTAAATTATTGTAATTAATAAATCTTATTGAAAATTTGGGAAAAACTAACTTTTTAATTAAAAAATATACAGTGAACTAAGTAGGTTTTGAAATGAAAGAAAATCCGTTTAATCAAACAATAGAATTTAAAAATAAGCCAAAAATAATTGGCAATTATTCGGTTGCCGGTCCAAAAGAAGGGAAGGGGCATTTTGGAAAATTTTTTCATTATGTTATGAAAAGTGATAATTTTGGCGAGGCAACATATGAAAAGGCCGAAAAGAAAATGATGGAAAAAGTTTTAAAAGGTGCAATTAATTCCGCTGGGCTGAAACCTGAAAATATCAATTTATTTTTAGCAGGTGATTTGTTAAATCAAATAATAAGTTCAAGTTATGCCGCAAGGTCGTTCGATATTCCATATTTAGGTTTATTTGGGGCGTGCTCAACGATGGCAGAAAGTTTGGCGCTTGGTGCTTGCATAATTGACGGTAAATTTTTTGAAAACGTTGCCTGTGCGACTGTCAGCCATTTTTCAACAGCGGAAAGGCAATTTCGTTATCCTTTGGAACTTGGAAATCAGCGTCCGCCAACATCTCAATGGACCGTGACAGCAAGCGGTTGTAGTATTCTTTCATTAAATGGAAGTGGACCAGTAATCACAAAAGCAACATTTGGCAAGGTTACTGATTATGGCATTACTGATGTCAATAATATGGGTGCGGCAATGGCACCATCAACAATGAGCACAATGATAGCACATTTTAAGGATACTGGAACAAAACCAGACGACTTTGATTTGATTATTACCGGCGATTTAGGTAAAATCGGAAGTGAAATCTTAATTGATTTAATGGAGGATAAAGGGTTTAAATTGGGCGTTAATTATTGTGATTGCGGGCAAATGATTTATAAAAGCGAACAGAATCCCTTAATGGGTGGAAGCGGTTGCGGTTGCAGTGCTTCACTTATTAATTCATATTTTATGGAAAAATTAAAGAAAAATAAGGTTAAAAAAATTTTGTATTTGGCAACGGGTGCACTTTTAAGCACAACAGCAATACAACAAGGAGAAACAGTTCCGGGAATAACTCACGCTGTGCTTATTGAAAGTGGTAAATAATTATTTTATTCTATTATTTCAAAAAAAATTATTTAAAAAGTTCAATTTTAAAGTAAATTATAAAAATCAAAATATGGTGGTATTACGCAAACGCATAATACTATATATGGTGGAGGTCGTATGCTTTTAACTTATCTTTGGGTTTTTTTGATTGGTGGATTTGTTTGTTCATTAGGTCAACTTTTAATTATTAAAACCAAAATCACATCTGCAAGAATTTTAGTAACTTTTGTTATGTTTGGTGTTATTTTGGAAGCATTTGGGTTGTTTGATGGTATTGCTGAATTTGCCAGAGCGGGGATAAATGTTCCGATTGTTGGATTTGGTGCTTCATTAACAAAAGGAGCAATAGCCGGTGCGGAAGCGAAGGGGATTATTGGCGCTTTTGCTGGTGGACTTGAAGCGGTTGCCGCCGGATTAACCGCTGCCATATTATTTGCATTTATTTTTGGTTTGATTTTTAAAGCCCGCACAAAAAAGAACTGATATAAATTTGAATTTTCAGATGTTATGAGAGCATTTTGTAGTTTTTAAGCGAGTAAGCCTTGTTTGTAGAGTATATAGTTTTATGTGGGTTAACTTGCTTTAAGAATATAATTCAGTTGGTTGACTTTGCTTGTAAAATATAGTTTTTAAGCGGTTGTCCTGTTGTTAGTTTTTAAGTGGGTTGACTTGCTTGTAGAATAAAGTTTCAAGTTTAACTCGCCGGCGAATTGAAATCGCAAAGCGATTTCGACGGCAACGCTAGCGTTGCCGTGTTTTTGGCTTCGCCAAAAACATTCGCCGGCGGGTGCTAATCTTGTGTG
>JAQUUD010000015.1:0-13072 GCA_028694075.1 Clostridia bacterium | reverse complement strand
ATATTTTGCCTTATGTATATCTTATTTTATTATTTTGCAAAAATTTTTCAACATCATTTCTTTAATTATTCAACATTGCCATAATTTTATCATATATATATTTTAATGAAAACTGGGAAGGGAAAAAAAAGGTTGTCATTAAAAGCCAAAGCATTTGTATTGCTTGGCATTGTTGTTTTTTTTATCATTTTATCAATAATTTATATTGTTAATATTGTTAATCCCGTTTTATATGAAGCAACCGAAGCAAAAATTAAATCAGTTTCGTATAAAGCCTTAAGTACTGCTGTATATTCAATTATTGCGTCAAATTCTGATACTTATTCTGAATTAATTCATTATACATATGACAATAATGGCAAAATTGCACTAATTAATGTTGATTCATTGAATGTTAACATTTTATCAAGACAAATTACATCAATGGCACAGGGAAACATTGATAACCTCGCAAGTTCTGGCATTAATGTGCATTTGGGTGCTTTTTCGGGCATAAGTGTTTTTGTAAATCTAGGTCCGCAGGTAACAATGGCTTTAAATCCGATTGGAGCGGTTATTACTTCATTCCGCTCTGAATTTACAAGTGCCGGAATAAATCAAACAAACCATAGAATTTTTGTTAATATAATGTGTTCGATTTGTATTATTATGCCAGTTTATAGCCCACAAATTGAAACCTCAACTGATATATTAATTGGTGAGAACATTATAATTGGCGAAGTTCCTTCAACATATTTGCAGTCATCTTATCTTGATGAAATGCTTAACCTTGTGCCATAAATTTAAACTTTAAGAAACAAAATTAGCAGAAATCATATAATTTATTTTTACTGAAACTCTAGTAATTCAAACTGTGCTTAACCAAAAATATTTACGCAATTTATTCGACGAAACAATGTAAATTATAAATATTATTAAAAATCAAACAGCACGAAGTTTATAAAATCATTTGATTATAAGAAGATAATCGTGTTATAATTTCTTATAATTATTTTTAAGTAAGGGGCTTTATGGCAACTTTTGATTTAAGTCAAAAATTTAAAAGTAAAAAGAATGCAAACAATAGAATAATTGGAACAGTTATAATTATTGTTTGTTCGGTTGTTTTTTTAATTTTACTCACAAATTTTTTGCCGTTTTTGCAAAGTTTTTTGCTTGGATTAATGGGGCTTTTTGCTTATCCGTTTTTTTTAATCGCTTTTGCCGTCGGCATCGCATTTATTAATAATAAGCGTTATTTAATGCCAAAAAAATATATTATTTATTTGTCGGTAGTTGTAATTTGCGTTCTTGCCCTTTTAAATTTAATAATATTTGGAAAGCCTGAAATTGACTATCTTGAATATATAGCCCTTTCTTATGAGCAAAAATATTCCGCTGGCGGAGTGATAATTGGGTTTTTGGTTGCACCGTTGCTTTATCTTTTGGGTTTAGCAGGCACAATCATAATTTTTTCTATTGTTATGGTTGTCTTTATTGCTTTAATTGTAGATTTTTTAAATTCAGTTAAAATATATGGCAAGCAATTAGCCAAGAAAAATTCTGAGCAAGATATTCAGATTATGGATATTTCTGATACTATAAAAAAGCAGTCTAAAAAGATAGAAAAACAAGAGAAAAAAGAAAAAACTGAAACCCCCGCTTTAACAGATAATTTCACTTTGTTTTTGGATAAAAAAATGGAAGAGCAGGGCAATGACGAAGCACGAAGAAAACTGGGATTAATTGAAGGGAATTTAACCTCTGAGAAATCTCCAAAAAACAATGCTAGAACAATGCGAGAGCATTTGCTCACGCCTCCTGAAATTGACTTGTCTTTATATAATACCAATTATCGCAAAAACAAGGAAAAAGAAATTAGAAATAATTTTCAATCATTAAAACAAGAAAATTTCAATATTAAACAAGAAAATCCATTTGTAACACCAAATAACAATTTTGAAAACATAAATAATGTTGAACCTAAAAAATTTAATTCAAATATTGAAAATTTTGTTGAAACAAATAAATCAAATTCGGAAGAAACTGTGCCAATGCAAAATGAACAAGATTTGGCATCAATAAAACCGAAAAGAACATTTGCACAACTTCAAATTGACAGTTTTGAGAAAAACGAAAATGCTCAGCCAAAAAATGTTTATAGGCGACCGCCTGATTATTCAAGACCTCCTTTAGAACTTTTGGAAAATCGTCCGGTTGATTTGTCCGCTCTTAATGAAGATGTTGTGGGCAAAAGAATACAACTGGAACGAGTGCTTGAAACTTTTGGAATAAATGCAAGAGTTATCGGTGTTGTAATAGGACCTTCGGTTACCCGTTATGAACTGGAAATGCCTCCGGGTATCAGCGTTAAAAAAATCATTGCTCATAAAGATGATATGTCGCTAGCCTTGGCATCAAAAGCCGGTCTTAGAATTGAAGCGCCTATTCCGGGGAAAAGTGCTGTTGGAATTGAACTCCCAAATGACAATATCAGCACTGTAAGCATTCGTGAAATTGTTGACTCGGAAGAATTTTTGTCAAGCAAATCGCCCGTTACTTTTGCTCTTGGAAAAGACATTAATGGGTTTGTTAAAGTCTGCAATTTGGCAAAAATGCCACATCTTTTGGTTGCTGGGGCCACAAATTCCGGGAAAAGCATTTTTTTAAATTCGCTTATAATCAGTCTTATTTATAAGTCTTCTCCCGATGATTTAAGGCTTATTCTTATTGACCCTAAAAGGGTTGAATTTTCGATGTATGGCGGGCTTCCTCATTTGGTTATCCCTTATGTTATTACCGAAACGGAAAAAGCAAGTAATGCTTTAACTTGGGCAATTAATGAAATGGAAAGGCGTTATGCACTGTTTGAAATTCAAAGATGCAGGAATTTGGAAGAATTCAATAATTTACCGAAAATTTTATTTGGCGAAGAAAAGAAATTGCCTTATATTGTTATTGTTATTGATGAATTTAATGACCTTATGTCCGTTATGAAAAAGGAAATTGAGGAAAAAGTTAAGCGCCTTGCACAAAAGGCAAGAGCAGCGGGAATTCATTTGGTGCTAACAACCCAAAGACCTTCTGTTGATGTAGTAACAGGCACAATTAAAACAAATTTTCCATCAAGAATTTCTTTTGCATTAACTTCTTTTGCCGACTCCAAAACAATATTAGACCAATCAGGTGCTGAAAGTTTGCTTGGCAAAGGTGATATGTTGTTTTTGCCGTCTGATGCAAATTCTCCGATAAGAATTCAAGGTTGTTTTGTTTCAAACATTGAAGTAAATGAAGTTGTCCATTATATAAAAGAAAACAACAAAAAAATATATGACGAAGTTGCAGAAAGGGAAATAGAAAATCCTTATGCAAATGAAAATACCGTTAATGAAGTTAGCGAACAAAAATTAGATGCTTTATCAATTAAATGTTTGAAGTTTTTTATTGAAAACGGGCAAGCAACAATTTCATCACTTCAAAGAAATTTTGCTTTGGGTTTTAATAAAGCAGGGCGTATTGCTGACGTCTTGACAAGAATGGGTTATATTTCAAAGCAGGACGGTATGAAACCAAGAGAAGTATATTTAACAATGGAAGGCTTCACTGAACTGTTCGGCGAAGTTGAGTGATATTCTTTTTAAAATAACAATTATTTAATTAAAATAATAATTTATTTATCTAAAATAAT
The DNA here is from genome assembly GCA_028694075.1 of Clostridia bacterium. Taxonomy (GTDB): domain Bacteria; phylum Bacillota; class Clostridia; order Christensenellales; family UBA1242; genus UBA5489. The sequence continues at coordinate 9,405 of JAQUUD010000015.1, read as the reverse complement.
TTAGAAAACTAATTTAAAAAAGGACAAATTTTAAAAAATATGACAAAAGAAGAACTAATAAATAAAAAAGTTTCCGCAATAAGTTTGGGGTGCGACAAAAATAAGGTTGATTTGGAGCATATGCTTTTTTCATTAAATAATTATGGTTTTGATTTAACTGGTGACATTAGCGATGCCGAAATTATAATTGTGAACACCTGTGCATTTATTCAACCAGCAATTAATGAAGCGATTGATAATATTCAACTTGCGTTAAAGCAAAAGATTATTGGTAAAGCCGAAAAAATTATTGTTTCAGGCTGTTATCCGCAACGAAATAAGAATGATTTATATAAAAATTTTCCTCAAGTTGATTATTTTTTATTGCTTAATGAAAACGAAAAGATTATTAATGTCATCGAAAAATTATATGGTTCGGAAAATAGTAAAATTTGTTCGGACTTTACTGAAAGAGTTACAACTCACGGCGGAAAGTATGCTTATTTGAAAATTTCAGATGGCTGTTCCAATGGTTGTGCTTATTGCGTAATTCCTTGGATTCGGGGGAGATTTCGCTCTATTCCGATGAATGTTATAATTAAAGAAGCCAAAAATTTAGCAAAGCAAGGTTTTAGGGAATTAATATTAGTCGCTCAGGATACAGGTAGATATGGCGATGATTTATATGGCGAAACGAAATTAATTGAACTGATGAAAAGTTTAGTTAAAATTAATGGAATTAAATGGATAAGACTTCAATATTTATATCCTAACTGGGTTACTGATGAACTTCTTGCATATATTTCTGCTGAAGAAAAAGTTTGTAAGTATATTGATATGCCTCTTCAACATATTGATAATGAGATTTTGATTTCAATGAACAGAAAAACAAATGAAGAAAACACACGCAAATTAATTGAGAAAATTAAGGCAGAATATCCCGAAATTGTAATAAGAAGCACTTTTATAGTGGGGCTTCCCGGTGAAACCAAACAAAAATTTCAAAAACTTTGTGATTTTGTTGCGGAAGGGAAAATTGATTATGCGGTGTTCTTCCCATATTATAGAGAAAAAAACACAAAAGCATATTATATGCAAAATCAAGTTTGCGAATTTATAAAAAAACGCAGGTTGAAAAAAATTACAAAAATTCAAAATATAGTTATGAATATTAATAATCAAAAAAAATTAAATACAGTTGAAGATGTAATGATTGACGAATATTTACCTCTTCAAAAAATCTTCAAAGGACATTGTAAAAATAATTCGCCAAACATAGACTTATGTGTTATAATAGATGAAACATCAGATGAATTACAGGAACATTCTTGTCCCGAATTAGATGAAAATTTAAAAAATAATAAGGGAAAAAGAAATAAATTGCCGGAAACATCTGAAAATATTGCAACAAGTGGAAAACAAGATATAAATGTCGGAGAGATTTACAAAGTTAGATTAACTCAAATGACGAATTTAGGTTTTAAAGGAGAAATTTTATGACACCAAATCAAATTACACTAATCAGAATTTTTTTAGTGCCGTTTATGATATTTTTTTATCTAGCGGACTTTATTCCGTATGGCAAACTTATTGCGGTTATCATTTTTGCCGTTGCCGCAATAACTGATTTTATAGACGGAAAACTTGCCCGAAAAACGGGGCAAGTAACTGATTTAGGCAAGTTTTTAGATCCGATTGCAGATAAACTGTTAATTGTAGGTGCGTTGGTTTTAGTTATAACCGATACAATGGTTATTGCTAACTGGGCAGTTTGGGCTGGAATCATAGCAATAATAATTTTGGCAAGAGAATTTATGGTTACGGGTTTACGCCAAGTTGCAGCGTCAAAAAATATTATAATATCAGCAGATAATTGGGGCAAATACAAAGCATTTATTCAGGACTTAGCGTTGCCCGCATTTATGTTGTTATCATTTTTTAATCAATATGAAATTTTAACCGGTTCAGGCTTATCCGCTTTTGCATATGTTTGCTTTGTTTTAATTATAACAGCAACATTATTGACTATTATTTCAGGCGTGAATTATTTTATAAAAAATTGGAAAGTATTTGAAGAAACAGAGCAAAATACAACAAAAAAAGCAATAACAAGCAATGGTATCAACTTCGAAATAATTGAAGATTCAAATAGCAAAACAAAGAAAATTGAAACAAAAAAACCAGTCAAAAAGCAAAGTTCTGAAAAATCAAAAAGCAATGCAAAAACAGTTAAGGCAAAAAAGAAATCAACAAGAACTGAAGAAAAAATATCTAATAAAAAATAATTTGAAATAATAAAAAAGTAATCAAAAAATTAAAAAATTTTAGGAGAAATTAAATGGCTGAAAAAAAAATGAGTGATGACAGAAAGAAAAATTTGGAAAACGCACTTCTCGAAATTGAAAAACAATTTGGGAAAGGTTCAATTATAAAACTTGGCGACAGACCGACGCAGGCTATTGATGTTATTCCAACAGGTTGCTTGACGCTTGACATGGCGCTAGGAATCGGTGGCATTCCAAGGGGCAGAATTATTGAAATTTATGGTCCGGAATCTTCCGGAAAAACAACCGTTGCATTACATATGGTTGCCGAAGCGCAAAAATTAGGTGGAACGGCGGCTTTTATTGACGCCGAACATGCTTTGGATCCTATTTATGCTAAAAAATTAGGTGTTAACGTTGAAGATTTATATGTTTCTCAGCCAGATAACGGAGAGCAAGCATTGGATATTTGTGATACTTTAATTCGTAACGGAGCGGTTGATATTGTTATTGTTGACTCAGTTGCGGCTTTAACTCCAAAAGCGGAAATTGATGGTGATATGGGCGACAATCATATGGGATTGCAGGCAAGGCTTATGAGTCAAGCGCTCAGAAAACTGACTGGTATTGTCAATAAAAGCAAGGCAAGCGTTGTTTTCATTAATCAGTTAAGAGATAAAATTGGTGTCGTTTATGGTTCACCTGAAACAACAGCAGGAGGAAAAGCACTAAAGTTTTATGCAAGCATAAGGCTTGATGTTCGCAAAAGTGAAGCAATAAAAAATGGTACAGATATAGTAGGAAATAGAACAAGAGTTAAGGTTGTTAAGAACAAACTTGCTGCACCTTTTAAACTTGCTGAATTTGATATAATTTTCGGTGAGGGCATATCAAAGGCTGGAACAATTTTAGACTTGGCGATTGAGTTTGACTTAATTCAGAAAACAGGCTCGTGGTTCTCTTATAAAAATGAAAAAATTGGACAAGGCAAAGAAAATGTTAAAATTTTCTTAAAATCAAATCTTGAAATTTTTAATGATTTGACGGAAATAATCAGAGATAAACTAATGAATAGTAATCTTTTAAAAACAGCCAGCGATGAGGATTAGATTGTTTATTTAATTTGTAATTTTTAATATTTTTAGTGGTTTAATATTTTGCTAAATTTGATTAAATTTTTTGTAGTTGGTTTAGATTGATATATTCTTCTAGTTGGTTATATATCGGCTAGTTGGTTTATATGTTGGCTAGTTTGAATATATCGCCGGCGGAATGCCGATGCCATTAGGGCATCGGCGCAACGCTTTTTAAAGCGTTGCAGTTGGGTTTCTTTGAAACCCAACTTCCGCCGGCGAATTTTTTAAACTTTATTTCGAAAAACTATTTATAATTTTATAAAGTTTTCATAAATTAAATAAAATTTACAAATACCATTTTTCTTTAATTTTCATAAGAGGGTTCGAACTATTATATAAAGTAAGCACATTACTTTTTTCTTCATTTATAACTTTTTCGCCTAATACTAATTTTGTGATGATATAATAACTTATTTTTTCTTTATCTTTAATATCATTTTCAATATTAATAACACCGCCTTGCCCTGAAATAGTTTTAATCAATTTATTATCAGTGCCATTTTGCTTATAAATTTCATATGTTAGGAAATTGTTAGCATTAAAACTTAAAAATACCTTATTATTTTTAATATATCCTGTTAAATTTGCAGGGTGGGCATTAAAATTTTCATTGCTTTCTTTTGGCAAATTAAATCTTGAAAATTTCTCCCGCTTAATATATCTTTCCAGCGTTAAAGGGTTGGCAATCACAATGTTATGATTATTCTCATATTCATTTAAATCAATTTCTAATTCTTCAATAGAACTTGGTTGAACAAAATTTCCCGGCGTTTTATTTTTATATATGCTTTCAAAATAATCCCGATTAATAAGTGTTGGCAAATTTCCGCCGGCGATGTCAATAATTTTATTATCCATATTTCCAATCCAAACTCCGGTAACGTTTTCAGTTGTATATGCAATGTTATATGCATCAGTGTTGCCCTTTTTTGTTCCCGCTGTTCCGGTTTTTGAAGCAACTTCAAAAGGCAATGTTCTAAGTTTGCGTGCAGTGCCGTTTTGAACGCAAGATTTAAGCATATCTGTGGTTAAATATGCACTATCTTCTCGAAAGATATTTCGTTTTTCTTCATTATTTTTATAAATCACTTTACCATCTTTTGTTGTTATATAATGCACAAACTTTGGCGAAGAAAATTTCCCTTTATTTGCAAATGCTGTATATCCGCCGGCGAGTTGTTTTAAATTCGTTCCATAAGTCATTCCGCCAAGGGTCAAGGAATAACTATTGTCATTTTCATCTAATTCAATTTCAAATGAGTTCGCATATTTTTTAATCTTATCAAGCCCTAGATATGAAGCAATTTTAATTGTTGAAGAATTTAATGAATTTGCAAGCGCTTCACGGGCACTTATATATCCATAATACTTGTCGCCGATATTTTTTGGCTCATAACCTTCGATTGAAATGGGTTCATCTAAAATTAAAGTGGCGGGCGATATTATATCTTCATTTATTGCAGGACCATACACCAAAAGCGGTTTGATTGCAGAACCCGGTTGCCTTTTATATTCCAAAATTTTGTAATTGCTTTTGCCTAAATATGACAAGACTCCGCCGTTTTCGGGATTTATATCAATAAATGCAAAATCATTATCAACCAAACTATCTTTATATGATTCCGCTAACTTTTCAATAATTAATTGATTATCTAAGTTTTGATAAGTATAAATTTTATAACCGCCGATTGCAATCTGTTTTTCCGGCATTTTCAAAATAAGCATTGCTTCATCAATGGCACTTTGCGAATATGTATTTAATTTATTTTTCCGTGTTTCATTTATATTAATTTCTAATTCTTTATTTTTTTCCGCAGTGCATTCACTTTCTGAGATTGCTCCATCATTTTTCATTTCTTCCAGTACAACATTCCTGCGAAAAAGACAACGCTCATATTGTCTTATGGGCGAATAATAGTTCGGGGATTTTATCATTCCAGCAAGCATAGCACTTTCGGCAATGTTTAAATCTTTTGCATTTTTAGAAAAATAATATTGGCTGGCATTTTCCAGCCCATAACAATTGCTTCCGAAATAAATAATATTAAGATAATTTTCAAGTATTTCATCTTTGGAAAAATTCCTTTCGAGTTCCATTGTAAGCGATATTTCGTTGAGTTTTCTTGTAAGCGTTTTTTCATTCGTTAAATGCGTGTTTTTTATTAATTGTTGACTGATTGTGGAAGCCCCTTCAATAATTTTCATTGATTTAAGATTATTAATGAATGCTTTTGCCATTCTTTTAACAGAAATGCCATTATGATTATAAAAATTTTTATCTTCAATGGAAATAAATGCTTGTTTTGTATGCTCTGGGACATTTTCAAGGCTTATTTTAACACTATTGAATGTATTTTGTTCGTTCAGCATCAAGTTTTGAGAATTAAAAACTTCAATGGTTAAATTATTATCAGTTATTAAATTATTATCAAATGAAATTTTCATAACAGTTAATGAATATATGCAAATGCCAAGTGTAATTAAGGTCAAAATAATAACAAGACTTACTAATATTTTAAAACTTATAACTAAAAAATTTTTCATATATTTATTATGGTATTTATATCATAATTTATGCTTTTATATTTATTGTAGATTAATCTAATGAAAGAAAAAATTAGTTAAAAGCATTCGTAAAATATCACTAGATTTTATGTTTATTTTATAGTATAATAATTTAATTATGGAAAAAAAATATTTTATAACAACATTTGGTTGCCAGTTAAATGTGCACGAATCAGAAAAACTTGCGGGGATTTTGCAAATGCTCGGATACATAGAAGCAAAAACAATTCCAGAGGCAGATGTAATTATTTTTAATACTTGTGCAATAAGAGGCGGAGCAGAAGAAAGAGCAATCGGGAATATTGGTGCGTTAAAAAGTTTAAAGAAAGAAAATAAAGATAAAATCATTGCAGTGTGCGGTTGTATGACACAACAAAAAGAAACAGCCGAACTCCTTTATAAAAAATTTCCTTTCATCGATATTATTTTTGGGACAAGCAATTTACATTTATTAAAAGATTTTTTAGAAAAGAAGAAATTTCAAAAAAGACTTTTAGAATATAGTGAAGACTTCAATTTGGCGGGCGAAAGTTGTCCGGTCTATCGTACAAGCGGGAATAATGCGTGGGTAAATATAATGCAAGGTTGTAACAATTTCTGCTCTTATTGCATTGTTCCGTATGTGCGTGGCAGAGAAAGAAGTCGTCCGAAACAAGAAATCATAAATGAAATAAAACAAATTATTAAAGACAATAAATATGAAAAAATAACGCTTCTAGGTCAGAATGTTAATTCTTATGGGAATGACACAAAAGAAGCAACTTTTTCACAGTTGTTGCAGGAAATATGTAATTTATCAGGTGATTTTAAACTTACATTTATGACATCAAATCCAAAAGATTTAACAAGCGACATTATTGACACGGTTGCAAAAAATGATAAAATTTTAAAAGAAATTCACTTGCCAGTTCAAAGCGGAAGCACTAAGATTTTGCAAAAAATGAACAGGCATTATACGGTTGAAAAATATTTATCAATTATTGATGAAATAAAAGCGAAAATTCCTAATGTCCGGCTTACAACTGATATTATTGTTGGCTTTCCGGGGGAAACCGAAGAAGATTTTAATCAAACTTGTGATTTGCTTAGAAAAGTAAGATTTGATGGAGTATTTGCTTTTATATTTTCCAAAAGAACGGGGACGCCTGCATATATAATGCCTGACCAGATTGAAAAAACAGTGAAACAAAAAAGGGTTAATGAAGTTTTAAGGATTGCAAAGGAATTTAAAAAGGAGAAAAATTAATGGCTTTATCACCAATGATGCAACATTATTTAGAAATAAAAGAAAAATATAAAGATGCAGTTGTTTTATATCGCTTGGGTGATTTTTATGAGATGTTTTTTGAAGATGCGATTGAAATATCTAAACTTTTAGATATAACATTAACTGGAAAAGATTGTGGGCTGGAACAAAAAGCACCGATGTGTGGTGTGCCGTATCACTCGGTTGATACTTACATTGCAAAACTTTTGAAGGAAGGACGAAAAATTGCAATTTGCGAACAACTTAATGAAGCAAAAAAGGGTGTTCGAGTTGAAAGAGATGTTGTAAGGGTAATAACAGCAGGCACAATAACCGAAGATTATATTCTTGATGAACTGAAAAATAATTACATACTTTGCGTTTTTAAATCTCAGGAGAAAATTGGCGTTGCTTATTCTGATATTTCAACAGGGGAGTTTTATACAACCGAATATAAGAACAATATAACATCAAACTTGAATGATTTGATTGTAAGAATTAATCCCGCTGAAATAATTTGCAACGAAGAAGCCAGACAAATATTAACTGAAATTCCTGCTTCAAAATTTATGACCTTGCCAAAATTTGATATTTATTATGACTGGTCTTTTGAAGAAGAAAGGGCAATAAATAATTTGAAAAATCAGTTTTCAAATGTGGTGTTAAATGTTTATGAAATTAATGAAATGCCTTTTGCAATAAGTGCCTCTGGAGCGCTTTTAGAATATTTGAATGAAACTCAAAAGAAAAGTTTGGTGCATATTAATAAAATCAAAAAAATTGACACCGCAAAATTTATGGTGTTAGATGTTATTGCAAGGCGAAATTTGGAACTTGTTGAAACAATACGAGATAGAAAGAAAAAAGGCTCTTTGCTTTCGTTAATTGACAATACCAAAACTTCAATGGGTGCTCGCCTGCTTAGAAATTGGCTTGACCAGCCATTAACTGATAGCATTGAAATCAATTTAAGACTTTCGGCAGTGGAAGAGTTTTGCAGTAATTTGATATTAAGAGATTGTTTAAGTAATGAACTGGCAAAAGTAAGCGATATTGAACGTTTATCATCTCGAATTGGTTTATGTATGATAATACCAAGAGAGTGTAATAAACTTAAAAAGACTTTATCAGTAATGCCTGATATTAAACGATTGCTTTCTACAGCGAAATCCGAAAAATTAAGTGGTTTTAATAAAAGTATTAAAGATTTTAGCCAAATTTATAACTTGCTCAACAGTTCAATTATGGACTTGCCTTCTCAAAATTTGCGGGACGGCGGTTTTATTAAAGATGGATATAACAGCGAATTAGACGAGTTAAGACAAATTAAAAAATACGGGGCAGAATGGATTGCTGAACTAGAAGTGCGTGAGCAAAACGAAACAGGCATTAAAAATTTGAAAATTAAATTTAATAACATTTATGGATATTTTGTTGAAATAAATAAAAACTTATGTGAAAAAATCCCGATTAGTTACCACAGAAAGCAAACCGTTGGAAATTTTGACAGATATTTCACAGAAGATTTAAAAATCATTGAAGAAAAAATTTTAACTGCCGAAGAAAAAAGTATTAAATTGGAGCAACAGTTATTTTCCGAAATTAGAGATAAACTTGTTGACTATATTAAAGATTTTCAGGAAATTTCTAATATTTTATCTGAACTTGATTGTTTACTCTCGCTTGCACAACTTGCGGTTAAAAATAATTATGTAAAACCTTTAATAAATAATAAAATTAAACATATAAAAATCGAAGAAGGCAGACACCCGGTTATTGAAAATCATTTGAAAGACAGAGAGTTTATTCCAAATGACACCTATCTGGACAAAGAAAATGATAAGATAATGATAATAACAGGGCCAAATATGGCGGGCAAAAGCACTTATATGCGTCAGGTGGCTCTCATCACTTTGCTTGCACATATTGGCTCTTTTGTTCCTGCCAAAAGTGCTGAAATCAGCGTGGTTGACAGGATTTTTACAAGGGTAGGGGCAAGTGATGACCTTTCCCTTGGGCAAAGCACCTTTATGGTGGAAATGATGGAAATGGCAAACATTTTGCAAAATGCCACAGATGAAAGTCTTATTATTTTAGATGAAATTGGGCGTGGAACATCAACCTTTGATGGGCTTAGTATTGCATGGTCAATGGTTGAATATTTGTGCAGTAATATGAAAGCCAAAACTTTATTTGCAACTCATTATCACGAATT
>JAQUUD010000014.1 GCA_028694075.1 Clostridia bacterium | reverse complement strand
ATCCTGCAAAAAAGTTTATATAAATATAACTAGTATTACTAATAATATATATAATATACTATAATTTTTCATAAGTCAACTATAATAACAAAATTTTTTAAATATTTGTTAAATTTTAAATTAGTATATGTATTTAGTAATTTTTATTACTCAATTTGAATATTTGTTGCGGATAAAACTGACAAACGAGAATATTATCATACAAAACAAGCGGTCGGGGGGGTAGAAGAAGTGGCGAGCGGGCAATAGAAAAGTGGCGAGCGGGCAATAGAATAGTGGCGAGCGGGCAAGTCGAGAATCAAACGGGCGAGTCGACTAAGCCTAACGGGCATTTTTAATAGGTCCAATGGGCAAGCTAACGGAGTCAAACGGGCGGGTCGACTAAGCCTAACGGACATTTTGAATAAGTTCAATGGGCAAATCTAACGGAGTCAAACGGTCAAAGCGAGCGCGCGAAGTTGTGCGAGCGGGCAACAAACCAGTTAAATGGACAAGTTGACAGTCAAACGGGCATTTCAACAGTCAACTGGGCATTTCAACAGTCAACTGGGCATTTTGAATAAGTCTACTAAAAATTACATGTTGTGAAAATAATTATAATTCTTAATTAATTTTTAAATTTTGCTTATTTGCTTTACTCAAAAATTTGTCAATGATATAATACGAAAGGAGTTTTTAAAAAATAATGAGTAAAGTACTGTCTAAAAGAATTGAGAATTTGAGAAAAATAATGTATGCAAGATCTGTTGCAGTTATTGGCGCAAGCAATAAAAAGGGCACTGTTGGAAATGAAATCATATTGCGTTTAAAAGAATTTGGTTTTAAGGGAAAAATTTATCCTGTTAATTTAAAATATGAAAGCGTTGAAGATATTACGGCATTTGCCAGCGTGATAGATATAAAAAAAGATGTTGATGTTGCAGTTATTGCAATACCAAACATTAATGTTTTAAGCGCAATTGAAGAATGTCACAAAGCGAATATTAATGGTGTTATTATAATTTCAAGTGGTTTTAAAGAAATTGGAGCAGAAGGGCTTAAACTTGAACAAGATATTATAAAAACCATAAAAAAATACGAAATGACATTAATCGGTCCTAATTGTTTGGGGGTTATTAATTCATCGCCTAATGTGAATTTTAATGCTTGTTTTGCACCAGAAAATCCAGTAGCGGGGAAGATTGGATTGGCAACTCAATCGGGCGCGCTCGCAAGCGGAATAATTAATATTTTACCGCAAATCAGAGTTGGTCTGGGGCAAATGATAAGCCTTGGCAATCAAGCGGATATTAATGTGCTTGATGTTATTGAACTTTGGGAACACGATGATAATATAAATCAAATTTTGATTTATATTGAAAGCATTCCAGACAGCAAAAGATTTAAAGAAATTTGTGCAAGGGTTAACAAAGTTAAACCGATTCTTGTGATTAAGTCGGGCAGAAGTTCAATTGGAACAAAAGCGGCGGCAAGTCATACTGGCTCGCTTGCAGGAGATGATACACTTGCTGATGCTTTGCTTTCAAGTGCCGGAGTTATTCGTGAAAAATATTTAAGAGAAATGTTTATTACTGCACAGGTTTTTAATAATTGTAATTTGCCTAAAAATGAAAAACTTGCAATAATTACAAATGCAGGTGGTCCGGGAGTTATGGCAACAGATACGGCAAGCGAATACAACATTGAATTAGCCGAGTTATCTGATGCAACCAAGCAGACTTTGAAGCAGTTTTTGCCTCCGCAGGCGGGTATTAATAATCCACTTGATGTGATTGCCAGCGCTACACATGAGCAATATACAAAAGCAGTCGATACCGTGCTTTCAGACAGTAATGTGGGAATGCTTATGGTTATTTATCTTTATATAACCGAGCAAAATGACACGGGAATTATTGAAGATTTGGAAGAATTAAAAAACAAATATCTGGATAAACCGATTGTTGCGGTTTTTATGACAACAACTGATTTCCCAATTCGACTTAAAAAAATAATAAAAAATTGCACAATTCCGATTTTTAGTTACGCAGTTGATGCAATGCACGGCATAAGCCGATTGCTTGAAAGAAAACATTCGCTTTGTGTGGAAAGAAATGAAACCCCAGAAATCAAGGTTGATGAAAAGGCAGTAAAAAATATTTTAGAGCAATATAAAAAGAGCGGGATAAAACAAATTTCAACATATTCAAGTTTGAAAATTTTTGAATATTATAATATTCCAGTTGCAAAATTTGAACCGGCATATACTTTTAAAGATGCTGAAAAGATTGCGGAAAAAATTGGTTATCCTGTTGTTTTAAAAATTTCCAGCAAAACAATTTCTCACAAAACTGAAGTTGGGGGAGTTGTTACAAACATTCGAAATAAAAACGAACTTCAAAATGAATGGAATGCGTTATTTAATAGGCTTGAAAAACTGAATGAAATTGAAAACCTTGAATGTGTTATTGTAATGAAACAAATTAATTCAAAAAGAGAGTTTGTTGCTGGAATTGTCAATAAGCAAGGCGAAAATGTTGCAATGTTTGGTGTGGGCGGAATTTTTTTGGAAGTTTTAAAAGAAGTTGCATTCAGTGCTTGCCCATTATCTGCGTATAATGCTGAAAATTTAATTAAAAAAACAAAAGCGTTTAATATGCTTAAAGAGGTCAGGGGTTTTAAACCAGCTGATTTAACAAAAATGAGAAATATTTTGCTCAGTTTAAGTCAGATGGTTGAAGAAAATAGTGAGATTAACGAAATTGATATCAATCCGATTATGGTGAGTTCAGAAGGCGAAATTTTCACAGTTGACGCGAGAATTGTTTTGAAATAAGATTTGAGTTAATTTAATTTTATATGAATAATATATAACATTTAGTTTCGAAAAAGATTGAGTTGGTTTATTTTTGATATTTTTTGTTGTTTAAAGTTTGACAAAGAGTAAGCAAAATAACGCCGGCGGAATCTGCAGATGCCTAGAGGCATCTGCAGGGCACAGCGAAGCTGTGCGATTTGTTGACCTTAATGGTCAACAAATTTTCCGCCGGCGTGTTTTGATTTCGGGTATAAATCGATTAACATTAACAATTTATATAGCCAGTAAACTCCGACTTTTTTTAAATTCAACTAAAATTCGCATATTTCATATAACTAATTTCAGATTTTCAATGAGATCTTAAATTCTCAATTTTAACACCTTATTGCCTTCCGCATAATTTATAAGATAATTAAAAATTAATTTATTTGTGTCCAGTGCTTTGTAACTATTCATTTTTTCTTTTATTGCCGTTGAGTTTTTTAAGCAATAATTGATTTTATTTTTCAAATTATTTATCTCTAAATCTTTCTCAAAAATCACCTTTGCATAACCATTTTTCTTGAAAACTTCGGCATTTTCCAATTGATCACCACGAGATTCCTTTTTTGCAAGCGGAATTAAAATCATAGGAATTTTAAGCGCCAAAAGTTCAAAAATTGAATTTGAACCCGCACGGCAAATCACAACATCGCTAAGTGCAAAAAAATCAAATATGCTTGTTGTAAATTCAATCTGATAATAATTATTTTGATAAATATTTGTGGCATTTCCTTTTCCCACAATATGAATGATATTAAAATCTTTTAGATTTTCCAAGTTGGCAAAAATAAACTCATTAATTCGTTTTGCGCCCATACTTCCGCCGAAAATCATAATAACAGGCAAGTCGTTTTTGAAATTGCAAAGATTTTTTGCTTTTGACTTGTTACCTTTAAATATTTCATTTCTGACAGGGCTTCCTGAATACACACATTTGTTATTAAGGCAGGTTTCACGAAAACTGGTGAACATAACATCACACTTTCTTAATATCAGTTTATTTGCCAGCCCAAAACTGACATCAGACTCGTGAGCCAAAATTGGAATTTTTAATTTTTTACCGGCATAAACAACAGGCAGAGAAACCGCCCCGCCTTTTGCAAAAATAACATCGGGTTTAATTTTTTGCAGTATTTTCCTTGTTTCCTTTATATATTTCAAAAGTTTAAAAGGTATTAAAAAATTCTTAAAAGTTAATTTTCTTATAAATTTTACGGAATTTATGCCAATAAATTTGACATTTGGATAATTCTTCATAAGTTCGTTTTCCATACCGCTTGAATTACCTAAATAATAAATTTCAAAATGTGAACTTAAATAAGGCAAAAGTGCGATGTGGGGCATAATATGACCGGCTGTTCCTCCACCTGTCAGTATAATTTTTTTCATATTACCTCCAATAATATTTTATTCAAAAATTTGCATTATATTATTCAAAAATTTTTGGGAAATCACAACCTAATTATGATGTATCTTTTAAAATTTCAATAAATCCTTTTTAACAAATACTGATTTATTTTTATCAATATATGTGATATAATCTCAAATAGAAGCAGTTAGTAAATACTGCAAATTATATTCAAAATAAAAAAGGGGATAAAGATGAGTTTAAAAGAATTTTTTAAAAAGTATGGATTTACTATAGGATTTGTTTTTGAGATATGTGCGGCTTCATTTATAATGGTTTTTTCAATATTTAAGTGTGGACTTATATTTTTCATACTTGGTATAATACTATTTTTAATTGGAACTGTGTTTATGTTATATAATACATTTAAAAAAAATACTATTAGTATTGAGAGTAATCAAAACATAAAGACAGTAGAGTCGAAAGATTCTATAATAGAAAACAAAAAGATACAAAAATTAGAAAAAGAAAATAAAAGAATACAAAAATTAGAAAAAGAAAATAAAAGATTAAATAAATTAATAAAAAGTAATAAAAAAAAATTAAATTTAACTGTTGAAAAATATTGCAATTTGGCAGGTTATTTACTTTTATGTATTTCAGTCTTGCTGTTTTTAATTTATTTAATTTCTGGGATTGTAAATTTTATAAATTCGAATGCAGGAGGCGATGCATTAATTAGTGAAGCACTAATGACAATAGCAATGCTCCAAATTTTAGAAGCATTTGAATTTATTATATTGGGTATTATTTTCTCTGCCATTTTATTTGCATTGACTAAAATAATAAAGATTTTATTAAATAAGAAATATGAGAGTGAAAAAAATAACGACGATCAAACAAAATAAATTTTGATATCCAACAAAAAACCACAAGATCTTGTGGTTTTTTTATGGTTCGGATGGTGGGATTTGAACTCACACGAAGTTGCCTTCTCAGGATTTTAATCTTGTGCGTCTACCGATTCCGCCACAACCACATATCTTAATTTTGTTTTATGATAAGTTTCTTGCTTTACACTTTTTGCAATGATTTATATTATACTTAAGAAAAAATATTTAAAATATTAATTTATAGTTTATTATAATGAAAATTGACCATAATAAATAAGTCCGCCGATTTAAATTTCATGCTTGCTTGTGAATTTAATAAGACTTTTAATAAAAAAAGGAGAAAAAAAATGAAAGAAGCAGTTTCTAAAAACAAATTTATTAGCGCAATTTGTGCAATTGGTTTGGTTCTAGTACTTGGATGTGTAATGTTGCTTACAGCATGTGGTGTTACATATACAACTGGTGAGATGAGACTAGGAATGGGAGCCCCTTATGGCTTTACGATTGACAGCAGTGAACTAACCCTTACAGCAGTTGCACCTGAAGAAGCAACTGCGGGAGAAACAAATTTTGGCATAAAAGTTACAGGTGCGGTTGAAGAATTATCCACCGCTAATTTCGGTCAATTATTCTTAACCGCAAATGATAAAGGTAATCTTGTTGTAATGTTCACATTGACCATCACACAAGAAATGATGGACGATGCTGATTCTGTTATTATAATTGATGATTGTTATAAAACAGATGCTGATGAAGACACAACATTAACTCAAACATTTGAATTAAACACCGCAGGTGTTGTTGATTCACTTCCAAGTTTCGACCGAGATGGTTATATATATGTCATTTGTAACACAGCAGGTGATGCAATATCACACGTAACTTTGGAATGGACTCCAACTGATGCAACAGAAGCAGTATCTGTTAATTATGTAATTGACTTTACGGATATAACTAAAAAACTTGTTGCATAATTAAATTAAAAAATTATGCAAATAATTAAAAAAAATAATTGAGCAAGCAATAAATTTTTAACAGGGAATAATATTCCTTGTTTTTTTATTGATTTTGAATGAAATCCTTTTTATGGGCAGTTGGTGTTAACCAAGCAAATAAATAAAACTTCACGGACTCTTAGTATATTTGTTTCATTTCTAATTTATGGATTGTTTTACTTATTGTAAAACTAATACGAATACCTTAACTTCTTTTGACTAAATTCAACTATTATTTTAAAATATCAACATTGCTTAATCAAACAAAAAAACCACAATATAATGTGGCTCTATTTTATGGTGCGGATGGTGGGACTTGAACCCACACGAAGTTGCCTTCCCAGGATTTTAAGTCCTGTGCGTCTACCGATTTCGCCACAACCGCATATTTTTTAATATTTTTTTACGAGTTTATTTGTAAAAATCAATTCTTGTTGTTAATCTACTTGCATAAATTTTATTTTTAAATTTTTAATATTTTCTAAGTTTTTAACTTTACCTATATTAAAATTTCAATTATTTGTAATTATTCATTGTTAATAATATAAATTGAATTTGCTTGTCCAACACGTGTTTGTTAAAGCCGGATTTTTTCAAAATTTAAATAAAATTCAAGTAAAAATTGATATTTAAGTATTAATTTGACTAGGCAAGGCACTAAATTAATTAACGCCGATGGAGGTACCACCCAGATTTGAACTGGGGTATGAGGGTTTTGCAGACCCTTGCCTTACCACTTGGCTATGGTACCATGCCGGTTAATGTAAGAATTGATATTTTTGCAATTATTTGAGGTTAAAAATATTGTTCTTATAGAATTATGCTTTTAGTTAATATTTTACGAATATAAGTCAATTTATAAGTAAGGTGATTGAGATGTAATTTTTTTTAAATCTTAACTTTTGCACCAAATAAGTTTAAAAACTTATTATTTCGCTGTTTCTATTTAGATATACTCTCAAAACAATATGCAATGTTAAGTGAATTTTTGAAAGCAATTTTTCTTATTATTTTAAGGCTAATGTTTAAACCTAAAGTATTTAATAAAATCAAGTATGATTCATAAGTATTAATTTTTTATTTTGTTGACCTTATTAAATTAATGGAGCGGAAGACGAGATTCGAACTCGCGACCCTTGCCTTGGCAAGGCAATGCTCTACCACTGAGCCACTCCCGCATATTTATGTGTTTCGTATACACAATCATATTATAGCACTACTTAAAAATTAAATCAAGCATATTTTATTAAATTTTTTTAAAAATTGTGAATGAATTAGGATATAAAGAATTTAATTTATTACAAAAAAAATCTTCAAATATGAAAAATATTTTAAAACAATTAAAGTGGAAAAGTATTCCTTTTGACCGCAAAAATATAGCAAAAAAATTGAATTAATTAATTTTTATTCTTTCAACTGATTTGCATTGCCCGCTTCGCTGTGTTTTCTAACTCGAATTCATATATGATTATTTATAATATAAGAAATGAAAAAAAAGTAATAAATTAGTAAAAATAGTTAAAAAATATGACATTTTACTAATTTTATGATAATATTAATGTTGAATTTTAATTATTTTGAAAATGAATTATTAATTAAATACTGCAAAAAATATCTTAAGGATTGGCAAATGAAAAAATTTTATAAATGCTTTTTATACATAGTATGCTTTTCAATAATGTTTTCTTTTTCTGCGATGATGCAAATAAACACGCCAGAAAATTTGTATTCGCAAATAATTTCTGAAAAATGTTTATCAAATGATGTGCGGAATTCGCAGGGCTATTCAATGAACAAGGAAAATTTCACTCAACTAAATAATTTGGATAATTCAAAAAATCTTAGCCTAAATGATTTAAATACTAATTCAAATATTAGTTATAATTTTTTAACAACCGGTGCAAGAAATTATTTAGCCGAGTCCAGTTTATATTGGACAACATCAACTTACCGCATAACTCTTGATGACTCTGTTGGTGGTGGAATTATTGCTTTTGGTGGCGAAGGTGGTGGCAACTCTGTTGACCTTGCACCTTCGGGCAGTGCAATCTTATCCGCAACTCCAAATATTGGTTATGTTTTTGTTGAGTGGAATGTAACTTCAGGTAGTGAATATATAACAATAACAAGTCCTAATTCTGCAACAACTGAAATAACTGCGGGTTCTGAAAACGCATTGGAATTTTATAATATATTAATCTCGGCAACCTTTGCAATTGACCAAAATTATAAGTATGCAATAAATTATATTTTAGACGGCGGAACTGCTTCAAATCCTGATGTTTATACCCCGGGGACTGCAACTTTTACGCTAAATAATCCCACAAAAACTGGTTATACTTTTGATGGTTGGAGCGGGACGGACATTATTGGCAAGTCGACAAGCGTAACAATCACACAAGGTTCAACTGGAATAAGAACTTATACAGCAAGTTGGGTCGAAAATTCTTATTTTTTGAGTTATTCGCCAAACGGCGGAATTGATGGAAGAGCAGATACTTCGCCGATTGGAATTTCTTACACTGGAAGTGTACTAACTTTGGATATATCAGCGGGCATTGTGTATACTGGCAAAACTTTAAGCGGTTGGCAAATTCAAAGCAGTGAGGAGAATTTGCAACCTGCCGAAAATTATGATGTCAGTTATATTGTTGGAATTGCGGGGAAAGCCAACGAAAATGGGGCAACAGTAACCCTAAATGCTGTTTGGACTGACAATCTTTATACAATAGTTTATGAATTGAACGGCGGTGAGGGGAACGCACCATCTCAATTAAATAAAAAATTTAATGATAACATAACAACAGTAAGTGGCTCAGATGTTTCTAAAACAGGATACGATTTTGATTATTGGATAATCTCAATTGGGCAAAGTACATATGAAATTTCAGGAAATACTATATATCAAGTTTCTCAACTTGCTTCTTATGCAGGGGTTTTGAATGATAGCACTGCAACAATAACTTTAACAGCAGAATGGAATTTGATTACATACAATATTGTTTATGATTTTAATAATTCACAATTCCCTAGCACAACATATAATATAGAAAATTTATCCAAAACTTTGCCAAATCCAACTGCATTAACAGGATACATTTTTTATTGGGTTGTAAGTGAAACTGATGCTGTTTCAAGTTGGGTAGTTGGACAAAAATTTTTACCCGGTCAATTAAATTTTGAAAATTTTTATGGAAATGTGGTTTTTAGCGGTGAATATGTTGCGAACACTTTTACAATAAAATATGATATTAACGGCGGAACAGGAAATTTACAGACATTTGAACAAGAAGTTGAATTTAATGATGGAGGTTTTGTTTTTCAAACGACGGCGGAAATTTCAGCGTTCGCCGAACTTGAAAATTATCATATTTTGGGATATTCAATTAACAGTGTAATACTGGATTTAACGCAGTTTTACACGGTCAGCGACCTTGCAATTATGGCGGGAGTTGAAAATATAAATAATTCGGATATTGTCTTAAAATTAGAATGGCGGGGCGATGAATATTTAATTAAATATTATATATACAATGATTTAAACTCAATTTATGAAATTGTTGAATTATCGCCAAACACGCACACATATGGAACTTCAACCGTTTTGGCTCTTCCTGAAAGAACAGGCTACACTTTTAGTGGCTGGAAACTGAATGGCTCGCAAGACATCTTAACTGTACTGGGAGCAACTGCTTTTACAGCCGATATTGAATTATACGGCGAATATACTATAAATAGTTATGTTATAAGATTTTATGATGATTTAGGCGAGTTCCTACAGCAAACAACAATAAATTACGGCGAAGTTTATGAAGTTGAAGATTTTATTCCGACCAAAGCATCAACTCAGGTTTATACTTTTGAATTTGATGGCTGGTATGATGGCATATTAGAAACTGCAAATGAAATAACTGATTTTACAATAACTGGAAATAGAAATTTTTATGCAAAATTTTTAAGCATTTTGCAAAAATATACTGCAAGTTTTTATAATGAAAATGGAACTTTGTTATTGCAAGAAAGTGAGTTTGATTATGGAACAATAGCAATTTACACGGGCGAAGAACAGACTAAACAACAAACCGCACAATACACATTTGAGCATACGGGCTGGTCGGAGTCGATTGGTGGTGAAAAAATTGAAATATTAAATGTAACAGATGATACGAGTTTTTATGCTTACTTTGAAGCAACATTGAGAACTTATTTGCTACAATTTTATGATAATGATGGAACAACACTGCTTTTTTCAGCAAATAAAGATTATGACATTGTTGTTGATATTGCAACTGATTATGTTCCTGCTGATAAATATACGCAAAGTGCAAACTATTTTTTTGATGGTTGGTATGGCAACATAAATTATTCGGGTGAAGAAATTGTGGAAATACTTGTTATGCAAAATCAGCAGTTTTTTGCAAAGTATATTGAAGAAATAAATCAATATACTTTCACTTTTAAATTTTATCATAATGCAACAAGCACAGAATATTTGGTAAATCTTGCCGGTGGCGCGAATGGACTTATTGAAGATGATTATGGCACAGAACTTGAACCTGGAAATTTAATTCCTGAATATCCAACTGAATTAATAAATGAGCATTATAATTATAATTTTATTGATTGGTATGAAAACAGAAATTTAATTGGAGAACCAGTTGAGCAGTTTTTAATCACTGAAAATAAAACATTTTTTGCTAAATTTACAATAACTCCAAAAAGTTATAATCTTTGTTTGTGGAATGAAAACGGTGATAATATTTTATTTGAAATAAATGACCGAACATATGGAACTGAAATTATTTTGGCACAAGACAACGGCGGGAGCATAACTTATAATGATGCGTATAAGCCGACAAAAGAAAGTATATTAGAATTTGTTTATGTTTTTGCTGGCTGGTACGAGATTGAAGAGCAGAATAGGCAGGGCGATGAACAGCAAGTGTTGACTGTATTTATGGACGATAATATCAATTTATACGCTTGCTTTGATGCTTTTTACCAAGTTTATATAATTAATTTTTATGATGATAGTGGGAATGTAATAGGTTCTGATTCACTTGAATTTGGCTCAACAGTTTTAATATCAGAAATAATTACAACAACGCCATCAAAAACCGAAACCGTTCAGTTTACATTTGATTTTGCAGGCTGGTATGACAATTCTCAGTTTGAAGGCGATCCAATAACCGAAGTTATTTTAACGCAAGAATATTTTAATTTGAATGGCGGGTTGCCCACAAATATTTATCCAAAATTTGATGAAATCTTAAGATTTTATGATGTATTTTTCCGCAACACAGATGAAACATTATATCAGGAACTTTCAGTTGGATATGGCGAAGAAGCAGTTTATAACGAAACAACGCCAACGAAAAATCAAAATTTAACTTTTTACTTTGTTTTTGCTGGCTGGTCAAAAGAAAAATTTTCATCTGAGTTGGAAACAGATTTAACAATTTTGGGCACAACAACGTATTATGCTTATTTTGAAAGTGAATATATTGAATATACTTTGAGTTTATGTTTTACAGATATGACAGTTTTTAAAACAGTAAATGGCACTTATTATGAAAGAATTGAATTAACCGATAATGAATATGAAGCGATAAAAGAAGATTCAACACATTTATATCAATTTGTAGGTTGGTATGATAATGCTGATTTAACAGGTAATGAGATTGCTTTTATTTACTTAACTGAAGAAAATATGAGCCTTTATGCAAAATTCAATGTAACCGAGATTTCGGTTGTTTTGGACAGCCAAACAATTTTAATAATTCTTATAGGTCTTGCCGTTCTAGTTGTTATTATTGTTATTGTGGTGATTGTTTCTTCAATTAAAAAAAGTGGGCTTAAAAAACTTTCAAGAAAGGGCATTTATGAAATAAAATCCGAGCACGAACAAAGGCTTAAAGAAAGAGAAGAACTCGAAAAACGCATAAAGGAAATTAAAGAAAAATATAAAAATAAAGATTCAGAATAAATAATTTAATTTAAAATAAATTAATTGTATTGTTTTTTAAAATGTATTTGACAAAATTTGATATTCGCATTATAATTTTTATTATGAAATATACAGCAAGAGAAGTTAAAGAAATTTTTTTAAATTTTTTTCAAAAAAACAATCACAAAAAAATTAAAAACAGTTCAATCATTCCCGAAAATGATGATAGTCTGCTTTTTATTAATGCCGGTATGGCG
This sequence comes from Clostridia bacterium, assembly GCA_028694075.1. GTDB lineage: Bacteria > Bacillota > Clostridia > Christensenellales > UBA1242 > UBA5489. The sequence continues at coordinate 11,768 of JAQUUD010000014.1, read as the reverse complement.
CCGATAAAAAATGTTTTCACAGGCGAGCAAATTCCGGAAAGCAAAAAAATGTGCAATATTCAAACTTGTATCAGAACAAATGACATAGACAGCATTGGCGATATGCATCACTTGTCAAGTTTTTGTATGCTGGGAAGTTGGAGCATTGGAGATTATTTTAAAGAGGGAGCAATAAAACTTGCTTATGACTTTCTTGTAAACGAACTTAAAATTCCAAAAAAGAAATTATATGTTACGGTTTTTAGCGGTGATAGCAAAAGGAATTTGCCCGCTGATGAAGAAAGTGAAGGTTTGTGGCAAGAAGTCGGTGTGGAAAAAAGCCATATTGTGCGAAAGCCTTTTGAAGACAATTTTTGGAGAATGGGTGAAGGCGAGAGCCCTTGCGGACCTTGCACCGAAGTTTTTTTTGATACTGAAAACGAAAAAATAAAATCATATGAAGAAACTGGATTTTTTGACGACAAGAATAGATACATCGAAATTTGGAATGCTGGCGTTTTTATGCAGTATCTCCAGCATGAAGATGGCACTTACAGCAAGTTAAAAATGAACAGTGTGGATACTGGTGCTGGCATGGAGAGAATGATAATGGCACTTAATAATTTTAAAAGTGTTTATGAATCAGAAATTTTTATGCCGATAATTCAGTTAATAAAAAACAATGTTCCAAATTGCAATGAAAAAAGTTTAAGAATAATTGTTGATCACATTAGGTCAAGCGTTTACATTATAAATGCGGGCGTCGAAGCCGGTAATTTGAAACGCGGATATATTTTACGCCAATTATTAAGGCGTGCAATAAGGCATCTTAAATCAATAGGCGCAAATGAAACGCTTTTGCAAAACATTGCAAGAAGCACAATTGAAAATTTAGATAAATGCGGACTTAATCCTGACTGGGCTTTCACAAAAGAAGAGATTATCCAAAAAATCACCTCCGAACAGGAAAAATTTTCTAAATTGCTCGTTTCTGGACTTAAAACTTTTGAAGAATTTATTGCAAATAAGAACAACATAAAAAATGGCAAAATAAATTCTGCGCTTGTGTTTAAATTGTATGACACTTTTGGTTTTCCTTTTGAGATAACAAAAGAATTGGCAAATGAAAAAGGCTTGAAAGTTGATGATAAAGAATTTAATGAACTGTTTGACCAACATAAAAACATAAGCAAGGGTGAAACCGGCAAGGTTTTTAAAAGCGGGCTTGCCGATGTAAGCGAGCAAACCATAAAACTGCACACCGCAACGCATTTATTACATTCTGCTCTTAAAAAAGTTTTAGGTGAAAATGTAAATCAAAAAGGAAGCAATATAACTCCTGAAAGACTGCGTTTTGATTTTAATTTTGAACGCAAATTAACTGATGATGAATTAATGCAAGTTGAAAATTTGGTTAACAATTTAATTGAAAAAAATTTGGCAGTAATCTGCGAAGAAATGGATTATGAAAAAGCAAAAAAATCCGGAGCAATAGGATTATTCCAAAACAAATATGGCGATAAAGTTCGAGTTTATTCAATAGGCGAATATAGCAAAGAATTATGCAGTGGTCCGCATGTTGAAAACACGAAAGCACTGGGCAAATTTAAAATTACAAAAGAAGAAAGTTCTTCCGCTGGTGTCAGAAGAATTAAGGCAATTTTGCAATAAAATTTAAGACAATGTTGCAAATGATAATTTTCTAAAATGTAATAGCAATTTAAAGCAAAAATGTTATAAATATTAAGTTAACTAATTTGATAAATTCAATTATTTAGCCATATTTAATGAGATGTAGACATATATAATAAATATTAAAAAATAACTTATGCATAATAAAAATGATATTAAAATGACGGAAAATAGAGGGAGTGCAGATGAAAAAAGATTTCTATGATGTGAACGATGCTGGTAAAACATTTTTTTGGGCGGTGGTAACTCCTCAAATTCTAGGAACTTTGATATATGTTATTTTTTTATGGATAGCATCTTATAGCGGAACAACAGTTGAAGAACTTTTAAATCAAACTATTCCCACATATATTATGTTAATGATGAGTCAGATTGCATTTGCGATTGTGTTTTTTACTTATAACAGGAAAATTGACTTTATGAAAGCGTGCAAAATAAATAAGTTGTCCACAAGGAATATATTTATTTGTATTGCTATTGCGATTATTGTTGTGATGGGTATTTCGCCGATTTCAAATATACTGGTTGAACTGATGAAACAGGCAGGGCTTCAAGTTTCAACAACGCTTCCGATTGGACTAAATACAATTTGGGATTTATTGCTCGCAATATTGCTGGTTGCGCTTGTTCCGGCAATTTTTGAAGAATTAATTTTTAGAGGGGCAGTGCTTCAAGGATTAAGAAAATTCGGCACTTGGATTGCTGTATTAGGCTCAGCATTATTATTTGCCTTAATGCATGCTTCCGCAGTACAATTTGTTTATACATTTTTGTTTGGAATAATTCTTGCTCTCGTCGTCATAAAAAGCGGTTCAATAATTTCTTCAATGATTTGCCATTTTACAGGGAATGCTTTATCGCTCATATTTTCTTATGTACATTTTGAAGATGAAACAATAGGTGCTTCAGATTCATTTTATTGTTTTTTGGCATTTTTAATGGTCATTTTGGTTTCTATGATTTTGTTTTCATTATTAAAACAAATGAAAAATAATGATCGTGCTTTAATTAATAAATATGCGGTTAATATTAAAGAATTAAATGAAATAAAAGATTTAGCAAATTCAGATATTGTAGAAAATACCAATTCACAAAATGGCGAGCAGGAAGAAAACACAATCGCTTTGCAGGAAACTCAAGTTGATAAAAATTTAGAGAAGGAACTCTTATCCAAAATTAATGATGTAAATAATTCGGAATTTAAGCCAAATAATAACACATCATATTTGACATATGGGTTTATTATTAGTTTGGTTATTTGGGGTTTGAGTTTTGCAATGCTTTTTGTTTAAATGTTTCTATGAAATTCAATCAATGAAACTGAAAGAAAATTGTAAAAAGTGGCGGTTGCATAATTATGCAAAATATTGATATTTATACAATCTAATTGTTATTATACCTAATGCATTTTCATAATTAAAATCTTAATAAAATTATAATTAGTGTAAAAAATTATAATATAATAAAGAAATAACTAAAATTAAATTAAATAGAATAAAATACTTAAAAGGAAAATTTTATATTGAAAAATAATTCTACAAATGTGTTCAAAAATCCACGAAGTGAGTTTTTTGATGTTACCTTAATTTACTTTATATTAATGGTTGCTTTTGTTTTCATAAGAATTCTCAGCAGGCTTGGGGCGTTTGATTTTTTGGGCGATTATGCTTCTTCTATTATTTCAATTATTATTCAAATTTTCATAATGTTCTTACTTCCGGTTTTCTTATTTAAAATATTTAGAAATAAAACCATAAAACAAGTTTTTAAAGATTTCAGTTTTAAAAAACTGAATTTTAAAAGTGTTATAATATGCATTGCTATTGGCGTTTTGGTCTTTGTTTTAAATATTGCTGTTTCTTCCTTTTTTAGCGTAATACTTTCGCTTTTCGGATATGAAAATTTGGGTTCGTCAGCAGAAGCCGATTATTCCATTATTGCATTTATAATAGCGATTGTCACAACGGCAATTTTGCCGGGATTTTGCGAAGAAATTGCAAGTAGGGGAATGTTGCTTAAGGGCTTTAATAAACTAGGCTGGAAAAAAATGATTTTAATATCTGGTTTGTTATTTGGGCTTATGCACCTAAACATTGAACAATTTTTTTACGCAACAATAATTGGTTGGTTCTTAGCATTCATTTGTATTTCTTCTGGTAATATAATTCCAGGTATGATAATTCATTTTATGAACAATGCTTTGGGCACTTATATGGCTTATGGCAGTCATAACGGCTGGCCACTGTCGGATTTTTTAACAACAATGTCAAATTCGATTGCATCTTCTTCTTATATTTCAACAATTCTTATCATCTTTATAGTGCTTTTGATTGCAAGTTTTTCGCTGATGTGGCTGGTTTATTTGCTAATAAAGGAAACAACAGGCGTGCGAATGTATGAACTTGGTCAGGAATTGAAACAATCAATAAAAACAGAGGCCGAAGAAGCCGGTATTGGAAAACTTAATATTGATATACCGTTTCAAGCATTAGGCTTCACAGCAAAGCAAACTTATTTCCCCGCACTAAAATTAAAAATGTTTTTATACTCCAGCATTTTTTTAGGCGTTATTATAACAGCAAGCACTTTTGTTTGGGGAGTAATCTGATTTAATAAAACTATATAATAATTAAATAATAATTTTGGTATAAAATCCATAAAAGAAATAAAAATTAATGGAAAATGAAATAAAATATTATGATAAAATGATGAAGTTTGCAATTAAGGAAAGCAAAAAAGCCCTTGAATTAAATGAAGTGCCGATTGGTGCGGTTATTGTAAAAAACGGAAAAATAATTTCAAAGGCTTTTAATAAGCGAGAAAATTCAAAAATTGCAACTCATCACGCTGAAATCTTGGCGATTGAAAAAGCGTGCAAAAAAACAGGGGACTGGCGATTGGAAAATGCTGAAATGTTCGTAACGCTTGAACCTTGCCCAATGTGCGCAGGTGCGATTATGAACGCAAGGATAAAAAAATTGATTTTTGGTGCATATGACACTGGTTCAGTCAACAGGAATTTATTATCTGAAATACTTAATGACACAGGCTCAAATCATAAATGTGAATTTGTTGGCGGAATTTTGGAAAAAGAATGCAAGCAAATTTTAATTGATTTTTTTAAATCAAAAAGGCGAGCGGATAAATAGGATAATTAGGAATATAATTCATAGCCATAACTTCTAAAAAATTGATTGCCACTATTTTAAGGTTTCTTTTATTATATTAACAAATTCGTCCACTTTATCATAGTTCATTAAATTTAAAGGAGTTTCCTTTTTAATTCCAAACATAAATTCAATAAAACGAGGCATTCGCTTTTCTATTCTTCCGTTAAATTTACCTATAAAATTTGGCTTTACAAGTTTGCTAACTTTATCCATACTTTTTAAAATCGTTTTTCTCCACATTTTACGACCGTTTTCAAAAACATAGGACACGAAAAAATAAAAAGTTGGGACTTTTTTTAGTTCAATTTGGTTTGCTTTAATAAAATTTACACATTCTTCGTTCCAGCGCATACCATAAATCGGAGCCCCAATTATAACTGCATTATAATTATGTAAATTTTCAACGCTTAGCAAATCAACCACATCAACATTTAATTCTTTAGATTGCAGTTGTTCTTTAATATATTGAGCGTACTCTTTTGTTGAATTTGTTTTTGTAAAATAAGCAATTAAAATTTTTTTCATATAAAACACTTCCTTTGTTATATTATAAAATTTTATCATATATACTTATCACAAATCAATAAAAAACATAAAAATTATAAAAATGCAAAATTAGTAACTAATCATCATATTGGGTAATATCGAAATCCTTATATCCATAAGGGACATCATTTGAGTTTTTTCTTTCTTCTTTTGAGTCAGTAAGCGATTTTGAACCAGAACTTGAGTCTTTATCATTTGAATTTCTTTGATTTGATTCGTTATGGTTAGAATGTCTGCTTTTATGATCTTGCTTTTCATAATCTTCATAATCTTCATCTTCTTCTTTTTCGCTTTCTTCAGATTTACGAACTTTTTTTATGGATTTTTTAATTTTTTCTTTAAAACTGTTTTCAGTAACTTTAAGATTGCCTTTATTTTTTATGGTCATTGCCAGCAAAACAAAAGCCGACATTCCAATAATAAAATAAACAAATCTACTAAGCAAACTTGCTTGAGTGCCAAAAAATCCCGCAACAAAATCATATTGAAATGCAGCGATAAAGAACCAATTTAAACTGCCAAGCATAACTATTATAAAACTAATAAAAGTTAGCATAAAATTCTCCCTTTTGAATATAATGTGTTTTACAATAATTTTTATGCAAATGAGACATTTCTAATATTCAAAATTAAAACATAAAAACAATATTAAAAACTTCAATGTAAACAAAAATAACAAATAAAATGGAAACATTTTATAAGTGCAAAAATAAAAAAATACTTGACTTTTTCAAATTTTAGTTGTATACTTAATTCTTGAAAGATATGAAAGAATTTATTGAAGTTTTTGCACTAATTAAGCAAAAACTTTTTGTATTGCTAAATAAGGAGGTAAGCATATGAAAACATATTTAACACCGGAAGGTAAAAAAGAACTTGAAAATAAATTGGAATATTACAAAACAGTCAAAAGAGCAGAAATAAGTCAAGCGATTGGTATCGCTAGGGAATATGGCGATTTGAAAGAAAATTCAGAATATGATGTTGCAAAAGAAGCACAGGCGACACTTGAATCAGAGATATTGCTAATTGAATCCAAACTTAGGAACTGCATCATAATTGATAAGAAAAATATTGACACCAGCAAAGTGTCAATCGGTTGTTATGTAAAAGTTTACGACAAAAAATTTGGCGAAGAAGTTGAATATAAAATTGTCGGTTCAACCGAAAGTAATCCGCTTAAAGGCTTAATCAGCAATGAATCTCCTGTTGGCGTAGCACTTATGAATGCTAGTATTGGAGATGTTGTTTCTGTGGAAACACCTATTGGCACAAGCGAACTTAAAATTTTATCAATAAGGGTATAATACTTTAAAACAATAAATTTTTGGTTCAAATAATAAATTATAAAACATAAAAACCGACAAGTTGGGTATACCCCAAGTTGTCGGTTTTTTTAAAAATTTACAAAATTTTTGTTCATCAATTCATTTATTTAAAAACTTTATAATAAAAGTTATTGATTCTAAATGAGAAAACTAGCCTTGAGTTTGATGGCTTGCTCATTCAGTTTCTGACTCAAAAGGATAAACAAATTTAAAGTTTAATTTATGAGTGGCTTCTTGATTCCAGCCTGTTGGTTTTTGCAGATTAGTATAATCAATTTCTACTGTATAAACATCATTTTCAAAGGTTTGGGTTAAGGTATAATTTGTCGAAGTATAAGTGATAACATTTCCGTTAACTGTACCATTATTTAGTAGTGTGAAATCAATATTAAAATTAGAGTTTATTTCACCTGTGCTAGTTGCTCCGCTTTGGATATTAAAATAATCATAGTTTAACTTTGCAAAAAAATAATAAAGCTTACTTTTATAAAAAATTCGTTCATCAAACTGAAAATTTAAAGTTGAAAAATTTCCAGTGTTGCTCATTTCTTCACTTGGTGCACTTGCAAGATTATTGTATAATCCGGAAGTTGTTCCACTTTTAATATCAATCGAGGTTATATTATTTAATTGAAGTTCGGTTGCAGTTAAATCTAGCCCTGTTATTTCATAAGATATTTCAGATATTTTAAAAAATTCCAGTGTGTCAGTTGTAAATAAAGCCGTATATTTTCCTTCTGTTTGATTACTCGCTATAAAAGAATATTCTGCATCACGAGAAATAATCGAATCATTTTTCACCCACGCAATAAAACTATGTCCGCTTTGTGGCATTGCTTTAATAACTACAGTTGAATTTGTTGTATAATTGCCGGAACCGCTAGTCGTGCCATATTGTGCATTGTAATATGTTGTCAAAATATTATGTTGTTCAATTATGTCTGCGCAAGCACTTAAAGAAAAAACTGAAAAAACAATCATAAAGCATAAAATTGATGACAAAAGCAATTTTTTCATATTCAATGGCTCCTTAAAATTCTTTATATAATTATTATTGCAATTTATTGCAAAAAAGTCAAATGTTTTAATTTAAAATTATTAAATTTTAATTAAACCTTAAAATTATGTGAGTATTTTTAATTTCCTTGCATAAAATATGCTAGGAGATTAAAAGTATGTGGGAATTTTCCGTTGGAATGGATAGCGATAAAGTTGAAATGGCGAAATATATCTATAACAATTTAAAGGAAAGAGTTGAAGAAGTTTCCGGAATTATTACTTCATATGAACAAACCGGGAAAATTTTAATTGTGATTGCCTGCGAAAACTGTGAAAAAAACAGGCTTTGTTACCATATATCAGATGTGCTGACTTATTCAATCTGCACTTTTGTAAAGGAAGAATTTTTGGATAAAAACTTAAAATTGCCTATAAAACCTGAGTTGGAATTATATACTTTTAAAAAAGCACTTGTAAGTTTTGACAGAGAAACAGATAGATTTTTAATCAACCGACAATTGATACTTGAAGATAGTTTGTACATTGAACCCTTTTTTTATTTCAAATTACAGTCAGTTAAGGAAAAATGGCAAGAATTATTGAAAATTGCCAATGATAACAGCACATATCTTCTTAGTAACGATGCTTTTCTGGAACTTCTAAAATTTTTAATTGATAATATTGAAATTTCATTTGATGAAGTTAATGTGGTTTTTAAAGATGAGCAAATTATAATTTTAGGTAATGATTTCGAAGCACTGCCGAATTCAAATTCGGAATCGCTTGATGAATGCGGATTGGTTTCCAAACTTTTGGAACTTTCCCCCAGAAAGATTAATTGGTATTCAAAAACAAGACACGATTTTTTAGAGAAAATATTTGAAAAACGCATTTTGTTAATGCAGGATTCAAGTTTTAAAAATATGCTTGATAAAACATTAAAAATGATTTAAATATTCAAATAAAGATTATAAAAATAGATTGAATTAATAATTATGATTAGTAAATAATTTAATTGTTAATTATAAAAAATTAAACAAAACTTAAATACATTTTAAGTTGATTTTTTATTTATAATTTTTTTATTAAAGATTTAAATCATATTTAATAAGTAATTCTTTTTATCGACGAAATAATAACGAGTTAGTAAAAAGCGAAAATTTAGTATATTGACATAATATAACAAAAATGGTATATTATTTTAAATATACGGAGGAAAAATGGCAATTATTGATAAATTAGATTCTCGGCAATTAGCGGGAATGTTAAAAGCAAAATTTGGGGAAAAAAATATAAACATTGATACTATAAAATCAGTTACTCAACGCGGAGAAATAAAAAATTGGATTCAAAAAGGTGAAATTACAGGATCGTATAAATGTGCAAGATTTAAAATTGCGTTTAATACTGATTATGAATTTATGCGACTTCGCTTTTATGAAAAAATAGGTGAAGAAAATTATGAAGAATTTAATATGTTAATTGATGTAATAATGGGACAAAAAGCGCTTTTTAATAGATATGCATATGGCGTTGAAACTGAATGGATTAATAATGATGAATATGCAAAGGGAAGATTAAATGTCTTGAGTGCAAGACATGAAAGATTTGAAATTTTGCGAGATGATTTTGGGAAATCAGAACCAGTGGCACAAGCAACGCAAGGTTGTAGTCGAATTGCAAATATTGAGTTGTAAATAGAAAATTAATTAAACTCATCAAAAAGATTTAATAAGCAAGTTATTATAAAATATTAAGAAAAGGTAATTTGAAATGAAAATAATTAATATTGAAAATTTTGCAGAAAAGATTAAAAATGAATTTGGAAATAAATTTATTATTGAAATAAGCCCTAATTTATTTTCAAATAAAACAATTTATCCGCTTACAAGGCATACAAACACCAATAGCATTTGGGGTTTTAAAAGATGTAAAAGAGATTATTTTACATTTGTTGTAAATCTCGATTTTTCAAATAAAGTTGTTAAATCATATGTAAGTAACAGTATTGGTATTAATAGAAAATTCATTGAAAAAAAATTTATGATTTCGTTAAGTGAAATCATGGAAAAAGAACCTGCATTTGCTTTCGACGAATATACAAAGGGAAAGCATATGTCTTGTATGCTATGGGCAGATTCAAATGCAATGGCGCAGATATATTTACAAAATCTTGTTGCGAGAGAACGCAAGGGTGACGGCGGAATTACTAATATTAAATATAATAAGAATTTCGGCGATTTAGAGTTGGAAAAATTATGTTCAGAGCCAAAAACAAATGTTGAAATTGTTGACTTCCGAGAAAATTATTTTAAATTCGAATTTTTAGCCAAACACGGAATTGAAAAACAATAAAACTTTTTAGATAATAATTTAGAATATTAAGAACTTTTAATACATATTTTATTAAAATAATAAATTTTGCAAAATTTAATTAAAGAGGTTTTATGAAACAAGTAGATATTGAAAAAATCACTGAAAATCTAAAACAAAAATTAAGTGATAATATAAATATTGCTTCTTGGGTTTATAGTTGGTCTCCGGTTGTCACAATATGGGGAAGTCTTGCAAATGAAAATAAATATGCAGATACATTGCTTTTTTCGATTGAAGTTGACCCTGAGCAACATATCATAAAATCAACAATAAATAAATGTAATTGTAAAAATACAAAACCGCTAGAGAAAACATTTCAAAATGTTTTCGATGAAATTATAGATAAAGGATCTTTATGTGTTTATAATGAAAATATTAATGCAAAAGACTTTGCCTTTATGTTTTGGTGTGACAAAAATTTAATCGCTGAAAATTTTTTAGAAAACCTTGTTGAGCGTAAGCCAGATTCTTATTTATATAATATTAGATATAACGAAAGATTTGGAAATGAAAAATTGATGCAATTATGTTTGCACTCAGGCATTAAGATTGTAGATTTCGAAAAATATTATCTTGAACCTCAATCAACCGCCAGTCCTGAACCTGAAAGATAATTTGTTGCTGAACTTGAATTTGTAATAAATTTAAATTAACAGAAATATATAATATTATGCTTGACATATTAATTTCTGCGTGATATAATCTTTTTTGAAAAGTAGAAGCTTGCCAAAACTTCTCACCAGCCGAATTTTGTTTCGAGTTAGGTGATATGGTTAAAAATTTTATTTGAATAAAATTTAACTTGAAAGCTTTTCTGCTTTCATATTTTTTTTAGTAAGGGGGATAATCGTATTTTTAAAGAACTTTTAACAAATGGGCAAATTCGTGCGAAAGAAGTGCGTTTGCTTAATGAAAACGGCGAGCAAGTCGGCATCGTTCCGTTGAGCGAGGCTCTAAGCCAAGCGGAAAATAAAAATTTAGATTTGGTGCTTATAAACGCCAAGTCAAATCCTTTGGTCTGCAAAATTATGGATTATGGAAAGTTCAAATTTGATTCCATTAAAAGAGAAAAAGAACTTAAGAAAAATCAAAATATTTCAGAACTCAAAGAAATCCAGTTGTCAATGACAATTGATAAGCACGATTTAGAGACCAAAGCAAAGCACGGTAATAGATTTTTGCTTGAAGGCGATAAATTAAAAGTTGTTCTTAGAATGAAAGGACGACAAAATGCTTTTTCGAAAATGGGGCTGGAAGTTATGCAAGAATTTTTCACTTTGATTGAAAACAACGGAAATATTGAAAAACAAGCTCAAATATATGGAAAAAGTATCATTATGATTATCGTACCAAAAAAACAATAAGTATAGGAGAATTAAAATGCCAAAATTGAAATCACACAGTGGGGCAAAAAAGCGTTTTAAAGTGAATGCCAACGGCAAGGTGAAATATGCAAGCACTAACCGTGGACACTTTATGACGGAAAAAAGCCAAGACAGAAAAAGAAAATTAAGAAAAGGGGGCTATCTGTCAGGAAAGCAGGCTAAGATTATTAAACAAATCATACATCAATAATTTTTGCACTTGACAGATGAATAAACAAAATGAGAATAAAACGTTCAGTAAATGCTCTAAAGAAAAGAAGAGCAATATTAAAACAGGCAAAAGGATTTTGGGG
>JAQUUD010000013.1 GCA_028694075.1 Clostridia bacterium | reverse complement strand
GCAAATCAACTGGTCAAACGGACAAATCAACAAAGTCAAACGGACCTAACAACAGTCAAACGAACAAATCGACCGAGCACAGTGTTGCTTTAGCTTTGCGTTAGCAAAAATGGAGCGACGCGTGCGGACTAACGGACAAAATGACAGTCCAACGGACAAAGCGAACGGGCGAAGCAGGGCGAGCGGTCAACAAGTCAAACGAGCAAACCAACAGTCAAACGGGCAAGTCCACAGTCAAACGGACAAGCCAACAGTTAAACGGACAAGCCAACAGTTAAACGAGCGATATTCAACAATCGAAAGCGGTCTTAAGCCACAAAAAGTTTTAGAAAAACAAAAGCCCAATGATGTCGGGCTTTTGTTTATTTAGTTCTTTTAAGTTTTAATTAAATTTTATTTTTATTTCAGTTTATTTCAGTTAATTTTGGTTTGTTGCATTTTTGTCTTATTTTAATTTAGTTCTATTCTTATTTAAATCAAATCAAGTCCGTTTATTGTTGAATTTCTTTAGTATCAAAGTAAAACAAAAAACTTGGTTTGAAATAACCTATAACTATTTCAGCATTTTATTCGCTGAAATTTAATAAATATTCATTATTTAAAATAAGTCACCTTAATTACCGATATTAATTAATCATTTATTGGCTAAAACAAATCTGCATAGTTGCCGGTGTAAATTTTTATGTCTAGGTTTTGTTTTAGGATTGCGATGTTCATACTTTCAAATTGTGAGAATTTGTCTTCTACTAATTTTTCATAGATATAATCAAAAAGTGTTCTTTCATAGAGCGGGCTTAATTTTGTTGTTGTAAGTGTTGCAATTGTTTCTTCCATTTGTGCGGTGTTACTTGATATTAGGCTAAAATTGCTAGAATCTTGAATTGTGAAAGCATTTGTTACACGTGACATATAACACAAGATATGAACGCCGTATTCTGTTACAACACATTCAGAAAGGTCGCCGAAGTGTCCGTCGCCGTTATCATATAATGCTCTTGCGGCTTCGTTAAACTCGTCCACCATTTGCGAGTTATTTTCGCCAACGACATATTCATAAATTTGATTTTTGTTTCCGCCGTCGCCACTATATTTATATATGAATTCGTTAAGAACTTGCGTCTTGCCGGCTTCATCTTTCCCATTTAACTGAGTTTTTAATAAATTTAAAAGGTCATTTGGATTCATACTTGTGTTTTCGCCATAATCTTGCACCACTGTGGTATCTGCTACTCTTTGTTTGGCTATTTCATAATCACCGCTAGTTATTTGACCTGAGCTTCGAAGTTCTTCCAATTCTGTCAAATCTGCTTTTTGCTCATCGGTAAATGACACCAATATATGCGAAACATAAAAATAATCATCGTCCATAACATACCAGCAATTTTCACGGGCTGATAATATATCACTTTCATATGCGCTATAATCAACTGAATACTCAGTAAAACTTGCAAGCATATGTGCCGAAAGATAATCTAAAACCTGATTAACTGATACAATTGAATATCCGTTTTTAACTTCGAAATAATCAGAATATAAACTTACATAAAGATTTTGTTTTACATTATCATAAATTCTTTCAATTTCTCTTTCAAAAACGCTGTCATCATCAATTGAAAGGTTTAAACCGTTTTCGTTGTCTTTAAGCAGTTTGATATATCTTTTTAACGCCTCTTCTAAAACATTCGAACCGTTCATTCTGTTATTAACTGCAGTGTGAAGCGAAGATGTTTCTTCCCCCACCTCATAAATCAAATCTTCGTTTACACTTTCTTCACTATCAAGCGACTGGATTTTCCACTGAACAGAACTATCTGGATTTGTGACTTTGACCACTTCTGCTTGTTTTTCATAAGCCTGATAATAAACATTTTCATCTGTTTCATCTTCGCTAAGTTCACTCGGAATTGGAAGTTTCCAAGCCTCAATTATCTCGCTTTCAAACTGCGCAATATTACTGATAAGCGCCTTATAAGTTTCATTCCATATTTCATTTAAGTTTTTGTTTGTTACAGTTATTTCTTCTTCATCAATCAGCCTTTCGGTTTCTTTTAAAATAACTTCTTTGTTAATTAAAAGTTGAATCAATTTGTCTATCGCCGTTTGACCAGTATAACCACTTTCTTCCAATGTTGATTGATAATTGTTATACGCTTCAATTAATTCCTTTTTTGTTATTGAAATTGATTCGCTATTTGAATAATTTATTGTTGCAACCACTTGATTCAAATAAGTGTAATTATCCAATGAAAACAAACTGCAACCGCTAAGCGGTACTATTAAGCAAAGAATAAAAGCCAGTAAAAGTGCTATTTTTTTAAACATGTAAGCTCCTAAAATTTAAAATTAAAAAATCATCTATCTTTTAATTATTTACATTTAATATAACTTTAAAAACTTGATTTCCCTCAATTTGTTTAATTAAGTAAAAAATATCTAAAGCAAATTTAATTATAAATTAAACGCTTTAAAAAAGCAACCTTTTTTTAAAATTATAACTTTTTTATAATATTTTTTATGTCTTTCAATGATTATACTTCCAAAAAATAAGCCTTATCTTACATTATTTTTTATCAAATCAAAAAATTTATTACATCGGTTAATTTTTTCTTAATTTTCTCAGTTTCGTTGTTAAAAGATAGAATTGGTTGTTTTTCAAAAATCAAGGATACATATGAATTGTTTTTCAATTTTTCAGACAACTTTTCTGAGATAATTTCTTCTGATTTGTAAACGAAAAGTCGGCATAATTTTTGAGTTATTAAAACTCTTTGTATGTTTTCTTTTACAGCAAGATTTTTCATAAGTGCAATCAGCATAAGGTTTTCCAGTTCCGCAGGCACAGTGCCATAAGTTTTTTGTATATCGCTTTTCAAACTTTCTAGTTCTTGCATTGAATCAAGCCCACTGATTTGAGAATACTTTTTAATTCTATCCGTTTCGCTTTCAATATATTCTTCTGAGATATAAGCGTTTAAGTTTATATCAAGTTTGATTTCCTTCTTAAACTCTAATTTCTCGCCTTTTATTTCTTTTAACGCATTTTCTAAAAGCCTGCAATATAAATAATACCCAACCTTTTCCATGGAGCCGTGTTGCTCTTTTCCGAGCACATTCCCAACACCACGAATATCTAAATCACGCATTGCAATTTTCAAGCCACTTCCAGACTGAGTGAATTCCACGATTGCATCAAGCCTTTGATAAGCCTTTTCAGTTAAAATTTTGTCTCCTTGATATGTGAAGTAAGCGTAAGCCGGTTTATTACTTCTGCCAATTCGCCCCCTGAGTTGATAAAGTTGCGCGAGTCCCAGCCTGTCGGAATCAATTACAATAAGGGTGTTTGCATTCGGCAAGTCAATCCCGTTTTCAATGAGTGTTGTTGCAATTAAAACTTGATATTCTCTGTTATATAATTTCAAAATTGCATCTTCAAGCAATTTTTGCGAAAGTTGCCCGTGTGCAACTCCGATTTTTATCTCAGGCAACAAGTTTTCAACATAACCAGCAAATTTATAAATGTGTTCAACACGATTGAAAAGGATTAGAACTTGCCCGCCCCTTGCAAGTTCCTGCTTGCATGCATTAATTATAAGATTTTCATTAAATTCAGTTACAAAGGTTTGAACGGGCATTCTTTCCTGTGGCGGAGTTTCAATAATGCTGATGTCCCTTATTCCAGAGAGCGACATATGCAGTGTGCGTGGAATTGGCGTGGCGCTGAGTGTGAGAACATCAATATCCACTTTTAAATTCTTAATTGTTTCCTTATGTTCAACGCCGAAACGCTGTTCTTCGTCTAAAACTAAAAGCCCAAGATTTTTAAACTTAACATTTTTTCCGAGCAGTTTATGTGTTCCGCAAACAATATCAATTTCTCCGTTTTCAAGACTGTGTAATATGTTGCTACACTCTTTTGGCTTGACAAGTCTGGTCAGTTTTGCAACCTTAACCATAAAACCGCTAAATCTTTTTTGGCAAGTTTGATAATGTTGTTCGGCAAGAATTGTTGTTGGACATAAAAAGGCAACTTGTCTTCCACTTAAAACCGCTTTATAAACCGCCCTTAACGCAACTTCGGTTTTACCGTAGCCGGCATCTCCACAAATGAGGCGGTCCATAATACGAGGGCTTTCCATATCATTTTTCACATCTGTAATTGCCGATGCCTGATCCGGAGTTTCTTCATATTGAAAAGCATTTTCAAACATTTCCATAAGATAATCATCTTTGTTGTAAATGAAACCTTTACTGTTTTCTCTTTTTGAATAAAGTTCCAAAAGAGAAAACGCCAATTTTTTAACATTCTTATAAACCTTGTTTTTTATGTTTTCAAAATCAGAACTACCAAGTTTATTAAGTTCAGGGTCATCACTTCCATAAAAAGGCGTTATGTCATCAGCCTGCTCACTGGGCAAATAAAATTTGTCTCCGCTTGCATATTCGATGATGAAATAGTCCTTTTCATATTCGGTCAGTTTTAATTTTTTTGCACCAATACATTTGCCCACGCCATGAGTGTTATGCACAACAAACTCGCCGGCTTTTGGAGCATAAATTGATTTTTTCTTTGAACGAATTTCTTTTTTGTCTTTAACAAACAGGTTATATGTGCCAATTAAAATTGCATCTGCATTTACAAAAGCAATTGAAAATGGAAGTTTTTCAGTAAGCGTGTAAATTTTCCCTTTTTGATTGATTGCTTGAACATTTGTGGAAAGCACAGGGGCGGGCGCAAATGCCGTAATTTTATCAGGGACAAAAAGAGCGCCCGCCGTCTTAGCAACTACGGTTTCATTTTTCCATTTGTTTTTTTCTGAAATAATGAACCGTTTATCCTCCTCCGCATTAGATTGAGGAATTAATTTAAACTCATTTTTTAAATCTTCAGAGAAAATATAATTTTCTGTTAAAAATTTATCCAAATTTTGTTTTTTCGCTTCACTGCCACAAAATAAAAAAATACTAATTCCGTTGTCAGTAAAAAAATTAATATCTTTTATCAACTCTTTTAAATCATAAAAATAATTTTTTATACCAAATAACTTAAAATCAATTTCCGTTTGCCCAGAGAAAAAACTTTCTCCCCCAATATTTACAAATGCAATTTGATTTTTCGCTTTGCAATTAAAAATCAAATTTTCATCAACATAATTATAACTGTTCGCACTTTTTGATTCGTTTATGTTCACAAAACTTTTGATATGATTATTTTTCTCATCTTCCAAGAACTTCGGCTCATCAAAAAAAACATTATCAGCAAAACTCAGCAAATTAAAATCACTTTGTGGCTGATTGACTGATAACACTTTTATACTTTTAACTTCTTTAATAAAAGTTTTTTCTTCAACTGTAACAATAGATATTCTTTCAATTTGCTCATCAAAAAATTCTAGTCTTATCAAATTTTTATGATTTATAGCAAAAATCTCTAAGATATCACCCTTTAATGAAAACTGCCCTTGCCTTGAAGCAAATTCAACCCGATTATATCCCATTTGTATCAGCGATTGCACAAGTTGCTTAAAATTATATGAATTATCTTTTTTTAAATTTAAAACATTATCTAATAAATCTTGCTTAGTTGGTGATTTTTGGAACAATGCTTCAACACTGACTAATAAAACATCAATTTCACCTGTTGCAAAATCATATAGTGCGGATAAAAATTCACTCATTGCAAAGTGATCAACAAGCCCCAAACTGTCTTCATAACCATTCAAAATAAAACTGCATTTAAGACCAAGTGCAGAAGCCTGTTCGGCTATTTTCCCAGCGCTTACAATGTCTTTAACAACAAAAACAGAGCCTTTCCCAGCGAATGCCAAAAAAAGCCCTTTAACATCGGGCGACAAGCCGGATAAAACTTGCCGACAACCTTTTTGCAAATTATTTTTATAATTCCCAAGTGATTTGTTATTTAAGACTTTATAAAAATCAATCATTACTCCCCATATCAGATTAAAAATTTGTCCCCGCTGGTTTTTTCTCTTACCTACCGGTTAACAATTTCCCCATTTTTTATATCTCTTGTTCCATAACTTTTTTGCTGTTTTATGTTGTTATTTTTGCTGAATTAATTTTATTACCACCACTAATTTCGCAGTTAATTTTTGCTGATTTTTTCATCTTTCGCTAAAATATTTTTTAAAATGAATTCAACAACTTGCTGAGTAACACTTAAAAAAACCTGTTTTTTGTTTTCTGGAATTTTATCTAATACATAATCGGCAAGCATTGTTTCATCTTCCGGCTTTCCAATGCCAATTCTAATTCTTTGAAAGTCATTGCCTATTGCGTTTACAATGCTTTTAAGCCCGTTATGCGTCCCGCCACTTCCGCTTTGCCTGAACCTAAATTTTCCAACGGGCAGGTCAATATCATCGGCTATAACCAAAATCTGATCGTTGGAAAATTTATGTTTTTTCTTAAATGCAATAAGCGAATTTCCACTTAAATTCATATAAGTGAGTGGCTTGGCTACAATTATTTTTTTATCATTTTTTTTAAAAGATTTTACGTCGGCAAAGCATTGTTTTTTTTCGGTCTTGGCATTAATTTTTTCACATAATAAATCAACTGTCATAAACCCAATGTTATGATATGTGTTAGAATATTTTTTATCCGGATTTCCCAGACCAACAATCAAAAATATATTTTCCAAATTTTCTCCATATGATTTTGAATGCATTATTAAATATATGATTGCAAATTATAATTTTTTTGTAATCAGAATTTTCTCACAACAAAAATCATTTTAAATTTATATATCACAAACCCTATTCAATCAAAATTGTTTTAATTAAAAATTTAGCAACATTAATTTGCTTTGTTTATCACCTTTTCAAAAGGTCCAACAATTATATTTTTATCAATTTTGCTGTTAAAAATATATGATGTTTTTAAAATACAATTATCACTTATAAAACTGTCAATAATTATGTTCCCGCTTTCCAAATGACAAGATTTTCCTATGTATGTCTTGCCTTTTATTATGTTATTAGGTTCTAGCACACACCCGCTTTCAATAATCACATCTGCATTAATAAAAGTTGACCCAACATCAGTGATTATCACGCCATTTGTCAAATGATAATTCAAAATTCTGCGATTTATAACTTGTCCAATATATTCAAATTGCTTTAAATCAAAAGCGCTGATGAAATCTTTCTCATTAAATTTTTCAATTAAATTTCCCTTAATATCTTGAACATTTCTTATATAATCAGTGTTAAACACATATCCCCTAATTAAATTTAAGATATTAATATCCCTTGATCTTACATAACTTAAAATTTCTTCGATTGTGTTTTTTGTTAAAAGCGGTGTATCTGAATAAAGAACCATTGTATATCTTTTGTCTGTCAATAAAGGTTTTATTAATGTTAAAACATCAGTTTCTGGAGTGCAAGTTATTGTTTTAATGCTATAACCGGAGCAAGCAAGTTCAACCCATTCCCAACATCTTTTACCGCACAAATCCAATTCGTACGGCTTTAAAATTCCAGGAAAATTCGGATTTTTAAAAAGCAAAATGATAACAAGAACATCACTGCCATCATCTTTTAACAAAACTTGCTTATCTAAAACCTTAGTTTCCATTTCCATTAGAGTTTGTCTCCTTAAAAATTTTTACAGCCTTAATCTCAGCTTCTTCATCTGACATACCTTGTTTAAGCACCAAATCAGCACGTATTTTATAAATCTGCAACTTTCTATGTGAAAAATTTCTTTTTTCTTTTTCAATCCAATAATCCCAGAATTTATCTCTGTCTTGTTTATACAGCGTAAAGGATTTTTTCAAATAAGTTGCTGAAACTTTTTGCTTTATATCCATCTCTTTATCATCTAAGTCGCCCCAAATAAGATTTACAATTTCTTCTTTTTCTTTTTGTGGGGTTACATCATATACATAATATTTTTCATAATCAGATAGATAGTCTGAAATATCAACATCTTTTAAATCCTTATCATTATAATGTATTTTTCTTTGAATAAGTTTGTTAGCAAGCATTGCCCCGAACATTTGCGCTGTAAAAGCCTTAACCTGTAAAAGTCCAAGAATTGCAATTGGGAATAAAATAATAATAAACATACCCATTGTGCCAGTTGCGAAATTTAATACACTGCTTACAGTTTCGGAAAGTGCAATATTTTGCCCAACAACATACTTTTCATATATGAAACCATCGACACGACCATTATTACTATCACCCAGTGTTTCAAAAAATCTAAAGCCGTAATCATCAACCATAATCCTATTAATTCTATGAAAAATCAATTCTTTTCCTTCATTTCTAATATCAGCTAATGGTTTTCTTGCTTGAACAACACTTGAACTTTCATCGCCATCAGTTTGGATATCAGGCGTATCTGTTATATCAGTTAAATTCGTACTGGTTCCTGTGGAGGTATACATATAAAAAACAATAATATCTCCCACTCTCAAATTATCTGAGTTGCAACTTCTAATTAAAACCCTTTCACCGATATCATATCCTCCGGCAACCATACTCCCGCTCTGTATTACAGCAATAGAATAACCAAACAAAGAAAAAAGTTGGTTTTTGTTTTGGTTTGTATGAAAAGAAATAACAAATAAAACAGCAGCAAGAATAAGTGCATATCCTGAATAGTTTAAGGCTTTACGCCACCAAGTTTCTTTTGGTTTAAGTTTGGTTTTTGCCATAATTTCCTCTTTCAATTTATCTTAAATTTTAACTAGGCAATAATATTTTTTATAAAGAACTAATTTAGTAATATTATTATTTTAGCATATTTTTAAAGTAATTTATCAATATTTTGATAATTTTTTATTTATTTTAACACTTTTTATCCTTCAAGTGAAGATTTTTAAAACTATTTTTTATTTTGATTAAATTTTTGAAAATTATTTTTCAAGTTCCATTCATTCCATAATTTTTCAATTTTTCTTTTTGTTTTATCAGATTTTGTATTGCTTATCCAGTACATCCAAAAATGTTTTGGATTTTCTTCAAAAGTTTGAGTTAAATACATAATTTGATTATATTTAATTACATCTTTTTTCTTACCTTGTTTTAAATGCCCCCAAAGAAAATGTGCAATTTTTGGCCTTTGTTCTCGTGTGGAATTTGAATAATATTTCAATTTTTCTAGTATATCCATTTCAATGCCAATGTTTGCCTTTAACGCTTCCTTGCTGTTAAACTGTAATTCACCTTTTAAAACTTTCCGCTCTGTATATAAATTCGAGATTTGCTCAATAATTGAAAATAAAATAAACATTACCAAAATAGATAACGGCAATAAAATGAGCATAAGTATGCCCGACGGCGTCGTTATGAAACTGAAGATCCCCCGAAGCCAAACAGGAGTGTAAACATATTCGCCAACAATATAATTCTCACAAACTAAATATGTTTCAGGATTGGCATTCGAATCTCCCTGAGTTTGAAAAAACAATGTCCCGTCATCTGAAACAAATATTTTTACAATCCTATGGAAAAAGACACTATGATTGGAATTAATTTCGTCTATGTCTTTTCTTATATCAACCTTTTCTTGTGTTGACTCGGGCAAAACATAAGTTGAAGCGATATCATTAATCCTATCATAAGATTGAACCAAAGTTGCATTGTCTTCATCAATTTCCGCATCTGTCGGGTCTGAATAATTATAAAAAGCAATGATATCACCAGCACGCAACTCTTGCGGTTCAATATGCGTTAAAAACACAATATCGCCGACATTAAATCCGCCATCAACCATACTTCCGCTTGAAATGCTTACAACACAAACACCTAAAATGTTCGGCACTCTATTTGCAACTTTATCAACAGATAGAACAAGGCAACAAAATAATGCAATGAGAATAACAGGATAAAAAATTATATCACCGATTATTCCCATTATTGTATAAAAATTATGTCGCTTTTTCGCAAAATCTTTTTCAAATGGATTATTAAACATACACAATTATGATACAAAATTTTTTAGAAAAAGTAAAGTTAATTAAATATTTGTTTTTTAATTTTTTATATTTTTTTTATAATTTTAAAATTACTGGATTTTTTTAAACATTTTATGTTATTATTATTTATTGGAGAATAAATTATGAAAACCATTCTTGAACTTATATTACAATCACAACGTATTTTTGACAAAGCAGAAAAAATTGCATTAAATCCAGAACGAAGCGCAAAAAGCAAGGGTTATGGGATTACAAGTATTATTTTTTCTATCTTAGCAATAATAGGAGCAGTTGGATTACCATTTTTATGTTATACATTGTTTGTTTTAGGTTTAACCACAAATTTACTTATAATTGGCAACATTTTCTTAGTGTCTTTTGCTGTTACATTATTAGCGCTTCCAATATTGCTAGCATTTTATGCCATTATATTTTCCAGAGCGCAACGCAAAATAAATCAATTAAAAATTAATAATGTTTCAAAACATTTATCAAGAATTTCAATGCTATTATCGCTTGTATTTTTGATTATCGTTGTAATTTATGTAATAAATATAAATCAAACCGCTTAAATAAATTCAAACTAAGCCAATTATTAAGCATTTAAAACTTATGCGAAATTTGAATTTTATATTTTATTAATAAAATTATAACATTATACTGTAAAAGAAAAAAACAAGCGACATTGCATGTTTTTTATCAATATTTAAACTAAATTAACAAAAAATTATTAATTAATTATTCTTTGAAATTTTTCAATTCTTTCAAGAGTTGCAAATTTAATATTAAAACCCTCTTTTTTCATCTAAGTATGTTGCTTGAACATCAGCATTATGAAAAAGCAAGCAACACGGATATTTATAAAAAACATCAGGCAAAGAATAAGACCCGCCTTTAACTCTCAAATCAAATTCACCCATATGCCAGTTGATTATGAGGGCTTCTTCTCTGTTGAGTTTCATAAAACCGTTTATTATGTAAACTGATTTTTCCCCGTGTCCATAGGGCAAGTCATCTTCAACTTTATAATAAGGTCTTTGTTGCCATTCGCCATTTATTTTAACATTTTTAATGTCTTCTTTATAAAAATTTATTTTACATACATCGTGCAATAATGCACAAATTGCAATACTTTCGTGGGATATTTTTTCCTGCCAATTTTCACCAAATTCTAATTGTACTATTTTCAAAAAGCGTTTATAAACCTTAACAGAATGCTCGCAAAGTCCGCCCTTACACGCAGAATGAAAGTTCGTGCTTGCAGGAGCAGTGAAAAAATCAGATTTTTCAAGCCAACTTAAAAATTTATCCCAGCCTTCTCTTTTAATATGTTGCTTATAAATTTCTATAAATTCATTTCTCATAACTTTTTTCCTAATTTTAAATTTCTATATTATTATATAATAAAACTTTCTGCAAAATATGTCAATGATAAATATTTTTTCATCTAAAATAATTTATTTATATTAGAAAATTACTAATTAACCATTAAAATCATATATATTTTAAAAAAAATAATTTGGCTGTTTAATTAATAATCCATATAAAAATATTGACAATTTAATATTTTAATGCTAAACTAGACATTACAAAAAAACAAGAAATTTTTAAGGAGAACAAAATGAAAGAAAAAACACATCCGGCTTATCATGAAATAACTGTTGCGTGTGCCTGCGGAAATTCATTTAAAACAGGTTCCTGCATTGAAGGAAAAACATTAAAAGTTGATATTTGCAATAAATGTCATCCTTTCTTTACCGGCACTCAAAGACTTGTGGATACCAGCGGAAGAATTGAAAAATTCCAAAAAAGAATTAACAAATAATTTAACAACGCTAATAATTTGTCGTTTTGATTTATAGTATTTTTTTTATAAATTTGAAATTATTAAAAATGTAAAAAATTATAAGTAATAAAACAAACAGGCAGTTGCCTGTTTGTTTTATTTTAGAAAAATTTTCTTACATTACAATTTGGTTTCAATAGAACTAATAAGAACATAACGCAATTCACATTTCTTAAAAAAATGCAACTGCCTGAACAAATTGACCTTACAGAAGAAAGTAGGAGAATATCGCAATTTAGTCGCCCTTACGATATACTTGCCAAATACAACTATTGAAAATCTACTAAAACAAAAAATTGACATAAAACTATGTCAATTTTTTTGATTGATGTTATAAGTTTTGGAAACTCTAACATAAAAAAATTAATGCAAATAAAAATTTATTCAAATTTTGAATCTAAGTTTTCTTGCATTTGAGTATGCATTTTAATCGCTTGAGTTATTTCTTTTGAAGATGCCACAGTAACTGGATAAAATCCTTCTTTTTTCATAATTTCAAATATATCAAAATTATGATTTGAAATCTCAGCGTATTGCTCAATTAACATTTTTCTTAAAGGCAGGTTAGAACATTCCAGTCCGAATTGATTATACATTGACATTAAAAATTTATGAGCAATTAAGGCATCTTGCAACATTTCTTGTTCTGTCATAAAAATCTCCTTTTAATTTGAATTAGATGTTACATAATCTAGTATATTTTTGTGATGCATAGCGTGAATTTTTGCCATTTCCCTAAATTGATTTCCTAATCTGTCGCTTGAAATTTCGTCACTAATATTAAGCATTTTAACAGCAATCCAGTTTTCAAATGTCATTAATTCATTTAAGGCAAGCAAATCCTTGGTTGTGATTTCATTTTTCATTTTTTTCTCCTTGCTAAGTTTATTATTTGCAAAGTTTGTTTTTTTATACTTCAAATCTAAACTCTTAAGATAAAAAACTTCCTTATTTTTTAAATAAAGAAGTCTAGAATTTTAAGATTTTTTATAAACTATTTTATAATTCCATTTGACATATTTTGCTTATTGTTTTTTTTTGCTATTAAAATCTATTTCCCATTCAGTGTTTGATTTTGTATCAGATAACTGCAAGCCCATATTAAGAAGTTCGGTTTTAATTTCGTCAGCCAAATCATATCTTTTTGCATCTCTAAAATTTTGTCTTTTTTGGATTAAATCATTGATGTAATCAGTATCTAATTTATATTCCTTAATATATTTGGATTTTATTGATTCAAGAAATTTGTCAGGTTTTTCTTGAAACATAGCCATCGTGTTAAATAATGTTTTTATTGTGCTATAAATTCCGTTAAGCTGTTCGTGTTGTTTTGGTTGCTTTAAAATTTCGGAAACTTTGCTGTTAAGTTCATACAAGTGAGCCAAAACTAAAATTGTGTTAAAATCATCGTCCATTGCTTCTTCGAATTTCTTTTCAAAATTCAAAGCGAGTTCGCTTTTCTTATCGTTTAAAGATAACTTTTCCAAACTTTGTAAATTTTTATAATAAGAATATAACAATTTTTCAGCGTCTTCAAAAATACCTGATATGATATTTAAATCATTTCTATAATTTGTTTGAAATATCACCAGTTTTATAACTTCGGGCTCATATTTTTTTAAGGCATCTTTTATCATAATGCCATTACCCAAAGATTTGCTCATTTTCATGCCATTTATTTTTACAAGCCCGCAGTGCATCCAATAATTTGCAAGTGGAACATTAAATCTTCCTTCGCTTTGAGCAATTTCGTTTTCGTGGTGCGGGAAAATTAAATCTTTACCACCACCGTGAATGTCAATGGTTTCACCCAAAAATTTATAACACATTGCAGAGCATTCAATATGCCAGCCCGGCCTGCCTTTCCCCCAAGGAGAATCCCAAGAAATTTCGCCCGGTTTTGCAGATTTCCACAAAGCAAAATCCACATCATCTTGCTTGCCAGCACTAACCGCTTTACGAACCCCACTTATTCCGTCTTCAGTGATTCGATTTGATAAATATCCGTAATTTTTAAACTCTTTCACAATATAAAATACATCACCATTATCAGCGACATATGCGAGTTTTTTATCAATTAAAGCCTGAACAAATTCAATAATTTCCGGTATTGTTTCAGATGCTTTTGGTTCAAAATTTGCGGGTCTAACGCCCAATTCTTTCAAATCTTTGTTAATACGGTCAACATATTTTTTTGCATAATCCAGAGCATTCATATTGATTTTGTTTGCATTTGCAATTATTTTATCATCAACATCGGTGTGATTTCTGACATATGTAACTTTAAATCCCTTGAATTCCAAATATCTTCTTACCATATCAAACTGCAAAGCCTGTTTTGCGTGACCTATATGAGCATCATCTGAAACGGTTATACCGCAAGCATACATTTTAACATTTTTTGAATCAAGTGGCTTGAATTCATTTTTTGATTTTGTTAATACATTATATATTTTTAACATAAAGAACCTCTAATCTTAAGAATAACAAAAAAACATCATTTAGTCAATGCTTTTTCATTTATGTATATTATTTAAAATTATAGAATATTGTAAAGAATTAAAAAATTATTTGCAAATTGTTTTTTTGAATGGTATAATTTTTTGAGGAAAAATGAGGATAAATATCGCACATAAAGAAAACAACATTTTGCAAACCGTGGAAGAGCACTTGACCGGAACGGCCGAACTTGCGGAAACGTTTGCAAGCAAAATTGGATTAAATCAAGTTGGTTATTTAGCGGGCTTGCTTCACGATTTGGGCAAATGCAGTGATAAATTTTACGACCGAATAATGAACAATGGTCCAATTTGTGACCACTCAACCGCTGGTGCAGAGTATTTAACACTGCTTTTTGAAAACTTAAATATTAAATATAAGCAAATTTTGCTTTCCGTGTTGCAATTTTCTATTCTTTCACATCACGGTGGATTGATTGATGAAGTTGATGATGATGGAATGGCAGAAAGGGCAAGGCGATTAAAAAGTGATGTTGGACTTAGTAATGTTTTGGATAAAGCAGATAAATCAATTTTGGATAAAGCAAAAAAAGTCTGTCAAAAAGATTTAAACAATGAGTTTCAAAATGTAATTTATTTGATTAATCAACGATATAAAACAAAACTGGCATTTTATTTCAATTTATCTTTATTAATCAAGTTTTTGTTTAGTTGCCTAGTTGATGCAGACAGAAAAAATACAATTAGATTTTTTAATCAAGCAAAAAATCAAAAAAACTTAAAGTTATTGATAATAGTTGATAACTAAATAATATTTTTAAGTTTTATTTTATAGGACTAAGTAAGAAAAGTTAAACTGCGATTTGGATAAAATTTTGGGAGAACTAATGAAAAAATTTTGGGGCAAGTTGGAAGAATTATTGGAAAAAAATCAAAATTCTTTTAAAAAAAATGAATTGAATAATATTCGGGGCGAAATTTTCCGTCAATGCGCTTTGTGCAGTCAAAATGACAAAGGTTTTTTTGAGCTTTGCGTTCCAACAGGTGGCGGGAAAACTTTATCCAGCCTTCGTTTTGCTGTGGGACACGCCAAAAAACATAATTTAGACAGAATTATTTTTATAATTCCGTTTTTAAATATTTTGGAACAAAATGCAAAAGTTGTAAAAGAGTTGCTTGATAAAAATGGTTTGAATTCAAAATCTTATGTTTTGGAGAGCCATTCAAATGTTATAAACGAAGATTATCAGAAAAATAACCAAGCAGAAACAGACTATAAAGTCAGTGAATTTTATAACAACTGGGACGAGCCGATTGTTTTTACGACTATGGTGCAGTTTTTGGAAAATGTTTATGCGGGCGGAACGAATGCCGTTCGTAGATTTCATAATATGGCAAATGCTGTATTGATTTTCGATGAAATTCAAGCCTTGCCAATCAAATGCATCTATATGTTTAATTTATTAGTTAAATTTTTAGTTTATTTTGCCAATAGCACCGTTTTGCTTTGTTCTGCAACTCAACCGCCATTATCTCAACTTGAATCAGAAATGAGTTTGCCAGTTGCCACTAAAATTGTTGCCAAAAATTATCCAATTCTTAAACGAACAAGAATAATAAATAAGGTTGATGTTTGCAATGGTTCAAGTTATGATGAAATTGCAGATTTTGCTTTGCAATGTGCAAAAGATAAGGGTTCTTGCTTGGTTGTTGTAAACACCAAATCAAGTGTTACTAAAATTTTTCAATTATTAAAAGAAAGCACGATCCTTGTATATTGTTTAACCACAAACTTATGTGCCGAACATAGGTCAGAAATTATTGATGAAATAAAAGCAAAATTGAAAAACAAAGAGCAAATAATTTGTGTTAGCACCAGTTTAATTGAAGCGGGTGTGGATATTGACTTTGCATCAGTTATTCGGTTTATTGCTGGAATTGATAACATCATTCAGTCGGCAGGCAGATGTAATAGAGAGGGGAAACTGGCGGACAGTCAAGGAAACAAGATTTTAGGTGATGTTTATTTGTTTTACAATAAAAATGAAAGTATTGGGAAGTTGGAGGAAATCAAACAAGCACAAGATTTTATTATTGAAACCTTGCATTATGGCGAAGTTGATTTTTTCAGTGAAAAAATAATTGAAAAATATTATAAAAACAAATTTAAAAACAATAAGCAAAAATTTGATTATCCTATAAAAGACTTTAATGGCACTTCTCAAATTGAACTATTAAGCACTAATGATAAACTTTGCAGTAATGCAATTAATAGAACAGAAATAGGACCGATATTTGCTTCATTTAAAACAGCGGGGCAAAATTTTAAAGTTATTGACAACGACCAAATCAGCGTAATTGTGCCATATCGCACAGGAAAAGAAATCATTGAAGCAATAAGAAATAATCAATTTGATGTCTTGAAAAAAGCGCAAAGATATACGGTAAATATTTACACCAACAATTTGAGCAGAATGAATGAAGCAGTTGAAGATTTGGGGCACGGCATATTTGCGTTAAAATCAGGCTTTTATCACGATGATTTAGGAGTTCAAGCAGAATTTGTCAATCAAAATCAAATTTATTGATTGCGTTTGTAAGGGGGTGATGTGCTATTTTAACATATGAAAAATTTAAGAATAAGGAGGAAAAATGGAAAAGAAATATGGTGCAAAAAATTTTATACAGTATAAAGTTTATGGAAAATATGCTTTGTTTACCAACCCAATAACAAAAATTGGCGGAGAAAAAAGCAGTTATCATTTGCCAACTTATGAAGCATTGCGCGGGATAACAGAAGCAGTTTATTGGAAGCCCACTTTTGAATGGATAATTGACAAAGTTCGTGTTATGAAACCAATTCAAACAGAAACAAAGTCAATTAAACTAAGAAATTATGCAAGCAGAAACAGCGATTTGGCAATGTTCACTTATTTAAGCGATGTAGAGTATAGAGTTTTTGCACACTTTGAGTGGGACGAATCGCGGTCGGATTTGGAAAAAGACCGTGATGAACTTAAACACTTTAGTCTTGCAAACAGATACTTGAATAAAGGCGGAAAAAGAGATGTTTTTTTGGGTGCACGTGAGTGCGTCGCTTATGTTGAGCCTTGCGACTTTGATGAGGGTGAAGGCTTTTATGACCAAGTGCCTGAAATCAACTTCGGTGCAATGTTTCATAGTTTTACTTATCCAAAAACATCACAAGATGAAAAATTAATGTCTAATTTATGGACCGCTGTAATGCGAAAAGGTGTGGTTGATTTTGTAAGACCGGAAGAATGCCCTGTCAAAAGAACAGTAAGAAATTATGCCTTTAATAAGGTGGAAGTTTCACCTGAGCGGGAGAAGTGTGAAGCGGAGGTGCTTGAATGAACTGGATAACATTATTAAGCCAAGCGTATAACAAATTTTATCCGAAATTTGGTACAGTCGACGAAATTAAAAAAGCCATTGAAAATGGTAAAAGGCCACTTTTGCCTCTCGACCACAAAGAGCAATTATCACAACTTGAAATCACACTTGATAAGAATGCAAATGTAATCAACATAACAACTGTGGATAAGAATAATCAACCAACAATTATTCCCTGCACAATAAAATCCGCAAATAAAACAAGCGGATTAATTGCTCACCCTTTAACTGACAACTTGGAATATTTGGCGGGGGATTTAACAAACTGGCTTACCGAAGAAGACAAAAAAATATTTGCAAAAAGCAAAGATGATGACTCAGAAAAAGAAGAAATTTCTGAAACAAACGAAGAGGAAAATGAAGTCAAAAAGAAAAAAGAAAAATCTGAAAAAACACTAAAATTTAATGAAAAAAATGCTTTATATTTAAGCCAATTGAAATTGTGGAGCGAAAGCAAATTTGCAACTGAAAAGGTAAAAATTATTTATCAATATCTTAGCAAAAAAAACCTGATTGCAGATTTGGTTAAATTTAGAATAGTGGCAAATATCGAAGATAAAATCGTTATTAATTATAATAATATTGAGAATAAAGAAGATTATAAACTTTATAAATTGGCATCTGCATCAATAACAAAAAGTTTTGTGCGTTTCAGAGTTGATAATAGCGATGAAACTAAAGAATGTTGGCTTGACAATGATATGTTCAAAAGTTGGCAGGATTTTTATAGTACGATAATTAATGGCGAGAAAGATTTTTGTTATGCAACGCTTAACCAGCAATTTTTAACAGAAATGCACGACAAACAAATTCTTTCAACAGGTAGCAGTGGAAAATTAATTTCAGGAAATGATTCAAATGGGTTCACTTATCGTGGAAGGTTTTCAACCCCCAATGAGGCAGGAGTTATAAGCAAAGAAACAAGTGCCAAAATGCATAATGCTTTGAAATGGCTAATAAGCAGGCAAGCATTCAGAAATGAAGATTATTGTTTTTTGGTTTGGTCTGATGAATATTTGGAAGCCATCAATCCGTTAAATAACAAATTCGATAAGGATTTAATTTTTGAAGACGACTTTGAAAAAGTACCAGACTTTGAAACAGGCGATTTATATGCTCAAAATCTGACTAAATTGCTTGGCGGTTATAAAAATTTAAAAGAAGTGAGAGGAAACTTTATTATGCTCGGTCTAAGTTTAACAACACCGGGCAGAGTGTCCGTTATTTATTTTAATTATTTATCCGCGCCAGATTATTTATACCGTGTTAAAAAATGGTATGAAAGCGTTAACTGGATATACAATTTTTATTCGGACGAAAAGAAAAACATTAAAGTAACTAAAGTGATAAGAACACCAGTGCCAAAAGAAATTGCAAGAACTATATACGGCGAAAGAAATTTAAAAGAAAAAGTTTTAAGCAAATTTTATGAGCGTTTAAATTATTGCATTTTAAATCAATCGAAGTTGCCTTATGACTTTATAAAAAGTGCGGTTGCAAAAGTTGGCTTAAAGGTTAGTTTTGTTGATATGAATAACAAATTTAGCGATTATATGTGGCAAAATGCACTTGCAACAACTTGTGCATTAATAAAAAAATATTATGAAAAGGAAAATTATAAAATGGAACTAGAAAATGATAGAAAAACAAGAAGTTATGTTTTCGGCAGATTGCTCGCTGTTGGTGATTATGTGGAACAATTGGCTTTGTGGAAAAACAAAATTGACAGAATTACAACAGCAACAAGAGTGTTTAATAACTTTGCACTCAATCCGTCAATGACTTGGCAATATATAAGAGAAAACTTAAATAATTATTTTGGCAAATTGGATAACAATGGACATTATTTTAAATTTTTAATCGATGATATTACAAGTATGTTATCAACGGAACAATTTAACAGTAATCAGCCATTAGAACCGGAATATCTTATTGGATATTCACACCAAATGATGAAACTAAAAGAAAAGAAAGATAAAGAAAAAAATAGTAATGAAGAAGGAGAAAATAAAAATGACTAAATTAGAAAAGAAAATTGATTTTGCATTAATAATAAGTGCAAAAAAATGCAACCCAAACGGAGATCCGTTAATTGAAAACAGACCGAGAACAGACTATAATTCTTTCGGGGAAATTAGTGATGTTTGTTTAAAAAGAAAAATCAGAAATCGCTTACAAAATGCTGGTGAAAATATTTTTATTCAATCACAAGATGATGCTCAGGACGATTGCAAATCTTTAAGTGAAAGATATAATAAATTTTGGAACGAAGAAAAGCCAAAAAGCAATGAGGTTGTAATAAAAGCATGCGAAAAATGGATTGATGTGCGAACTTTCGGACAAGTTTTTGCTTTTAAGAAATTTGAAAAAAATTCTAATAAAGAAGAAACAAAAGCAAAAGGCGAATCAAAAGCAAGCCGAGGTCCACTTTCTATTCAAACTGCAACTTCAATTGACCCTGTAATAATTACAACAATGCAGATTGTTAAAAGCGTAAACAGTGAACCAAGTGAAGGAAAATCATCAGATACAATGGGCGCCAAGCATCGTGTTGAATTCGGACTTTATAAAACATTTGGCAGTATTAATGTGGATTTGGCTGAAAAAACTGGCTTCAGTTATGAAGATGCACAAAAAATCAAAAAAGCACTTATTTCACTTTTCAAAAATGATGCTTCATCGGCACGCCCGGAAGGCAGTATGGAAGTGGTTAAAGTTGTTTGGTGGGAGCATAACTGTGCATCAGGTCAATATTCCAGTGCGAAAGTACATAATTTATTAGAAATTAATAAAAAAGTTGACGGTTCTCCAAATAGGCCAGAAGATTATGAAATAAAAGTGAATAGTCTGCCAAATTTGAAAGGCGAAGTTCTTGACGGAGAATAATTATATTGCAATAAACACCTTGCAACATTACATATTTTGCCCGCACCAATGGGGACTTATGGAAATTGAACAGCAATGGTGCGAAAATATTTTTGTTGTACTGGGTAATTTGGTCCACGAAAAAGTAGATAAGCCATTCTTAACGGAAAATCGTAACGGATTACATATTTCACGCAGTTTGCCTGTTTATTCACATAAATATAAAATTCAGGGTGTTTGCGATGTTGTGGAATTTATTAAAAATAAAAAAGGCGCTTATATCAAACAACTAGAGGATAATTACATAATCAAAGTTGTGGAATATAAGCGGGGCAAGCCGAAAGAGTTTAATCAAGTTAATTATGCAGACAGCATACAACTAACCGCACAAATGCTGTGTATAAACGAAATGTTTAACATAAATTGCGAAGGTTTCGTTTATTATGCAAGCATAGGCAGGCGTTGCAAATTAAATAATTTTAATGAACTAACAAATGTTGTGTTCAATATTGTTGAAGAAATGACTAAATTTTTACAAAATAACACTGTTCCGCCAATAACAAACACATCTCGTTGCAATGGTTGTTCGTTTAAGGAAATTTGTATTCCGAATGCAAAAACAAAATTGCCTTTTAATTCTTTAATAAAACACAGTTGGGAGGAGCAATTTGAGAAAACTACTTAATACACTTTATATCACAAGCGAGTTAACTTATGTCAGTTTGGACAATGAAAATATTGTTGTTAAAAAAGAAAGTGAAGTTTTAGCAAGAGTGCCTTTTGTTAACATCGAAAATATTGTATGCTTTAATTATTTGGGGTGCTCTCCCGCGTTAATGGGAAAATGTGCCAGCAAAAATATTCCATTGAATTTTGTAACACCGAGCGGAAAATATTTGGCAAGCGTAACTGGCACGATTAAGGGCAATGTGGTTTTAAGACAAAAACAGTTTGATTCAACCAGATTGGATTCAGTTTGTTTGGAACTTTCTAAAAACACTATCGTTGCCAAATTTCATAATTGCAGAGTTATGCTTGCAAAATTTATTAAAAATCATAATGACAATAATTATGATAGTATAAAGCAAACAGCAGATTTGATTTCGAATAATATTGAAAAAGTCAATTTATGCAATAATGTTGATGAAATTCGTGGAATTGAAGGCGAAACGGCAAGAATGTATTTCCGAACATTCGGTCAAATGATTAGAAAAGATGGTTTTATTTTTAATGGCAGAAGTAAAAGACCGCCACTGGATAATGTAAACGCTTTGTTATCTTTTTGTTATACTCTTTTGACATTAGAAATAAAATCTGCCTTGGAAACAGTTGGGTTGGATCCATATGTCGGATTTATGCACACGGATAGGGCAGGCAGACCCGCCTTGGCACTTGATTTAGTGGAAGAATTGCGTGCATTTGCTGTCGACAATTTTGTTATTAACATTGTCAATCTTGGTCAAGTTAACACAAAAGATTTTTATGAAAAGGAAGGCGGTGCAGTTCTTTTTACTGACGAAGGTCGCAGAAAAATATTAAAACTTTGGGAAGACCGAAAAAAAGATACAATAAAACATAAAATTATAAACGAAAAATTGCAAATAGGTCTTGTGCCATATGTGCAAGCACAACTTTTTGCAAAATATTTACGTGGCGATATGGAGCAGTATTGTCCTTTTATATGGAGTTAGAAAATGTTAGTATTAGTAAGTTATGATGTTTCCACAATAACACCAAAAGGCAAAAAACGTCTTCATCTTGTAGCAAAGGAGTGTGTTAAATTTGGACAAAGAGTACAAAATTCTGTATTTGAATGCTATATTGATTATTCACAATTTGTTATGATTAAAAATAATTTATTAAAAATAATTGATGACACTGAAGACAATTTAAGATTTTATCTGATAGGAAATAACTATAAAGCAAAAGTGGAAAAATACGGTAAAAAAGAAAGTTATAGCGTCGGCGATACAGTAATAGTCTAAATAATAGTATCAATTTATTAAATAAGTTTCAACAAAAATCAATTTTTAAGAATTTTATTAATAATTTAAAATTATTCGAAAAAATATATGGATAACATCAAGCAAACATAAAATTATTTGCTATTTTTTAAAAAAAATTATATAATATCGCCATAAAATATAAAAAATTATAAAAAAAATTTGTAATTTTGAAAAAAATTATAAAAAATATCCGCTTTTTGCGGGGATAATTGCAATTTTGCAGTTGCACCCCGCAAGGGGTGTGTGAATTGAAACTCTAAAAGTAAAACCATAGAGAACTATGCAACTGGTTGCACCCCGCAAGGGGTGTGTGAATTGAAACATTAATGAATATTATTCAGGGATTGACCACGATGTTGCACCCCGCAAGGGGTGTGTGAATTGAAACTATTTTGTACATTGAAAATTTCATTATTATATATTGTTGCACCCCGCAAGGGGTGTGTGAATTGAAACTTAAAATGCAAAGCCTACGATATTTATTCAGCAGTTGCACCCCGCAAGGGGTGTGTGAATTGAAACGTTGTTTATATTCATCGTTAAGCACTGGTAAGTTAGTTGCACCCCGCAAGGGGTGTGTGAATTGAAACAAATTTAAAGTTGATATATCCCCTGCCCAAATCGTTGCACCCCGCAAGGGGTGTGTGAATTGAAACATAAAAGAAGAAAAGCAAACAGCGGTAAAAGAAGTTGCACCCCGCAAGGGGTGTGTGAATTGAAACAAATGCAAAAATAAAAAATTAAAAAGCATACAACGTTGCACCCCGCAAGGGGTGTGTGAATTGAAACAAGTTATACTGTATCTGTTTAACATTTATACTTTGTTGCACCCCGCAAGGGGTGTGTGAATTGAAACTTATGGTATTATTCAGTTTATGAATATTTGTATAATGCACTGTATTAAATCAAATGAATAATAAATATTAAATTAGTTATAATAAAATATGTCGGCGGGAGCGTGCCATTGCCTGACAACAAGCAACGGCCGACAATGCTTCAAGTTTAAGCATTGACCGTGCTTTCAAAAAGAAAGAACGGCTCCCGCCGATTTTTTTATTGAATAAATTTATTTGCAAGTACGGTTTAACAAGAAAAGAATATTTAATTTATAAAAAATTAACCAAGTTAAGATAAAATTCATAGAATGAAATAGAATTATTCTCTCATACATAGCTTAAAACGCTATGTAAGGAGATGTCTATGTTTACGTGTGATCCTTGCTTTCAAGACAACTGCTGTTTCCCTGGTCCAATCGGCAATCCATGTTGTATATGCCCAACAGGACCTACAGGTGCAACTGGTGCAACCGGAGCAACTGGCGCAACTGGCGCAACTGGCGCAACTGGCGCAACTGGCGCAACTGGCGCAACTGGCGCAACGGGTGCAACGGGTGCAACTGGCCCGGCTTTTGACACATTCGGAAGCTTTTTTGATCCAGCCGCTCAGGTGATTACAACTGGCGTACCTTGTTAATTTACCAAGCACAATCACGGCCAGCAATTTAAGTGTTGTTGCCGACAGTGTGTTT
>JAQUUD010000012.1 GCA_028694075.1 Clostridia bacterium | reverse complement strand
CGGGAGGCAGCAGTTAGGAATATTGGGCAATGGAGGAAACTCTGACCCAGCAACGCCGCGTGAAGGATGAAGGTTTTCGGATTGTAAACTTCTGTTCTATGGGAAAAATAATTGATGGTACCATAGGAGAAAGACACGGCTAACTACGTGCCAGCAGCCGCGGTAATACGTAGGTGTCAAGCGTTGTTCGGAATTACTGGGCGTAAAGAGAGCGTAGGTTGCCTTTTAAGTTAAATGTGAAAGCCCGGGGCTTAACTCCGGAAGGTCATTTAATACTGGAAGGCTAGAGTTCAGGAGGGGTAAGCGGAATTCCTAGTGTAGCGGTGAAATGCGTAGATATTAGGAAGAACATCAGAGGCGAAGGCGGCTTACTGGACTGATACTGACACTGAGGCTCGAAAGCGTGGGGAGCAAACAGGATTAGATACCCTGGTAGTCCACGCCCTAAACGATGGATACTAAACGTGGGAGGTATCGACTCCTTCCGTGTTGTAGCTAACGCAATAAGTATCCCGCCTGAGGAGTACGGCCGCAAGGTTGAAACTTAAAGGAATTGACGGGGACCCGCACAAGCAGTGGAGCATGTTGTTTAATTCGATAGAACGCGAAAAACCTTACCAAGACTTGACATTTGATGCATAGTCTGGAAACAGATGAAATTATAGCAATATAACATCAAAACAGATGGTGCATGGTTGTCGTCAGCTCGTGTCGTGAGATGTTGGGTTAAGTCCCGCAACGAGCGCAACCCTTATCATTAGTTGCCAATATTAAGTTAGGAACTCTAATGAGACTGCCGTAGACAATACGGAGGAAGGTGGGGATGACGTCAAATCTGCATGCCTCTTACGTCTTGGGCTACAAACGTGCTACAATGGTAGTTACAAAGAGATGCCAAACAGCAATGTGGAGCAAATCTCAAAAAACCTATCCCAGTTCGGATTGTGGGCTGAAACTCGCCCACATGAAGTAGGAATTGCTAGTAATCCCGAATCAGCATGTCGGGGTGAATGCGTTCTCGGGTCTTGTACACACCGCCTGTCACGCCATGGAAGTCGGGGGTGGTCGAAGCCGGTGAGCTAACCCGTAAGGGAGGCAACTGTCTAAGCCAAAACCGATAACTGGGGTGAAGTCATAACAAGGTAGCGGTACCGGAAGGTGCCGCTGGATCACCTCCTTTTAAAGAGTTTTTTCTTTAAGGTCGACAGCAAATTTAATTTTGCTGAGTTGATTGCGAAAGCAAATAACTAAAAAATAAAAAATTAAATAATTTAACACATAATTAATTTCTAAAAAACAAATTTCTATTCAATTCAATGTAAAATTAAGAACATACAGTAAATGTATGTTCTTTTTTTATTTAATTTCTGGATATGTTGAAATTTAACAATTTATCAGCACAAAATGGCAGTTCTTAAAAAGTGAAAACTATTCAGTCTTAGTTTCTGCTAATAATTGAAAAACCACCCTATCCGGGTGGCTTTTCAAAATTCTAATTATTATTTACCTTTTTTAGGAGCAGGCTTTGCTACTGCTTTAGGAGCAGGTTTTTTAGGAGCAGGCTTAGCAGATGCTTTAGGAGCAGGTTTTGCAGGAGCCTTTGCTACTGGTTTTGCAGGTGCTTTTGGAGCCACTTTAGGTGTTGCTTTGGTGATTGCCATAATTAATTATCCTCCTTTTAAAATATTTATTTTGCAAACTAATAATTTAATTCATTAGTGAAAATATTGAAATAAAAGTCATTTTCATCTAGTTAGTAAAAAAAATAAAAGTTTTGCTATGTACTACTTGTAAAATTATATCTTAAGTTGATTTAAATAGATTTCTTTTTGTAACTTAATCTCAAAAAATTTATTTATAAATCACATCTTCTTCGTTACCGTAATTACCTTCTTGCCGTCTAAATGCATCTTGATAATCTGGATTTTGTGTAAAATCATAATCAATAACAATATGCTCAGATTCTTGTTGAATTTGAACTTTTTGTTCTAATAAGTTATTTAATTGAATGGACCCGATAATCCCAATAAAAAACAATACAGTTAAAATAAATCCTGCGAAAAGAACCAAAATTTTTGTTAAATTTTTTGTCATCATTAGTTATCCTTATTTATTTTTCAGAAAGTGAATATTTGTTTTTTAAATAATTACTAATTTTACTGGATTTTATAATTGAGTTTTGTTTCATAAAAAGTCTAATATTAATTATGATTTAAACATCGTTAATTTTTTGTTTTTTCTTTAAAATACGTTTAAAAAACTTACTTATTAACAAGGTTAATTTAATATAGCACTTTTCATTTAATATAGCAAATATTTTTCCAAAAATTATTCTATATAAAAATATTGATAATATAAATAGCAAAATTTGATATAATCTGATTTCTCCGAATGATATGTCTAATATTAAAAAATAGAAAATTGCAAACGCCAAAAGTGTGCTTGCAATGTCAAGAACAATCCTTAAAATCTTATCTTTTTTTGCTAAAAGCCAAATTAAATAATTCAAATCAAAAATAAAACCGCATAAAAAACCGGTACCAATTATATATAAAGCAATTAAAGGCTGAGATAAAGTTTCAAATAACATATGACCTTTTAAAAAAATTTTATCTATTAAAAATAATAAATATTAAAAAAAATATAAATATCAAAAATATTTTACAAAAATATTATTTAAAAATTCTTTTCAGCAAACTTGGTTTTTTTGTTGAATACTTAATGCAAGTTATGAGTCCATTAATTGATAATGAAGAGTTTTCCAAATCTAATGTTTGAACTTCCAAATTTGTTCCCAAAATCAGCAAAGTTTGCCCGTCAACTTCAATAATTATTTCACTGGGGCTAACATTTTTAACTTTTTCCACTCCGGTTATACTTAACTGGCTTTGATTAAAAAGGTTGATTATTTTATCCATAAATAAAATCCTCTAATTAAAATATATTTTCAAATTTTACAATTTATGATAAAATTTTTAAATAAATATTGTTTAAGTTAATAAAATATTAGTTTTCAGATTTCGAATATAACTAGAATAAAGATTTTTTATTTTGGCAAAAATTGGCATATGTTAATAATTGGAATTTTAATTTGCTTCTTTATGTTTATTTTGCTGTTTATAAATTTATTATTTAAATTCGACTTACTATTTTTTAAAAAAAAATTGAATGAAAGCAGATTTTCTCCAGTTGAAATTGAGAGTATTTTAAATAAAGTAAAAAATAATCAACCGCTAATATATGCGAGCAAAATCAATAAAAACATAATTGAATCAGCAGGAATAAGTTTAACCAAAGCAATATTTGTTGAAAGGGCAGAACTTTTATCAATAAATTATGCAAAAAGTTTATGGCTTGCAAAGCAAATTTATGATTTCAATTTAATTATTTTTTATCAAACAGAATCAAGCATAGAAAAATTCAAAAATTTTTTTAAAAAT
The DNA here is from genome assembly GCA_028694075.1 of Clostridia bacterium. Taxonomy (GTDB): domain Bacteria; phylum Bacillota; class Clostridia; order Christensenellales; family UBA1242; genus UBA5489. The sequence goes on along the minus strand of JAQUUD010000012.1, from coordinate 21,292 downwards.
AAAGTGAAATTTTTTAACATTGCAGATTTATCAAAATCGCTGAAAGAAAATTTGTTAAAATTAAATATTAATCATAATGAAAAAAATAAGTTGGATTTAAAAACAGAAAATATGATATCCTTAAAAGGTAATTTTCAAAAATCAACAATTTTTAAAAATTATTATTTAGAACAAAGTTTTTATAATTCAGATTCAAATTTAAATATAAAGCAAACATTTCACGAAGGGCAGTATTCTTTTTTTAATGTAAGTTTTTTTACATCAAAAAGTCTTCAAATTGAATATTTAAAAAATTTTCAATTAAAACATTTTGATTATTTAACTTTGCAAAAAGAAAAAAATTTGCTTCAGATTAAAAGCATAATAAATAATTTTGAATACTACTTTTATTCATCAATTAAAATTAATAAAATATTTTTAAACAAAATAAAAAATTTAAATTGTTATAATTTAAAATGCAAAATTGAATTAAAGTTAAGCAAAAAAGAGCAAAAATCTTTTTGGTTTTATTTTGGAAAAAATCCGCCAACAACAGCATTAAATCTAAATTCTGATGAAATTCAAAATATAAGTTCTGAGCAAGTTTATTTTAAGATATTGAAAAAAATTGAAAAAAGATATAATATAAAAATCATCAGTTCGGATTCAGTTTTAAATTATTATTATAATAAATATTTACCTGAAAAAATAATTTTAGAAGGTATTAAAACGAATGTGCAAATTGATAATTATATAAATTTTAAAAATTTTAATTCGAATAAAATTCTAAAATATTCTAACGATTGTTTGAAAACAATAACATTTAAGCAATTAATTTCAATGTATAAAAGCAAGCAATTTTCAGCATTTGTTATATATAAACTTATGTCGGATAAACTGTTGTTACAAAAAAATGATTTTATTTTTATCAACAAAACTGAACTGAAAAATTATGAGTTGAAATTGTTTTTCGAAAATAAAACGAAAAGTATTATTGTAAAATCCGATGTTGAAAAAAAACTAATTATTGACGATATCTCATATTATAACTGCCAAAATATTTCCTTAAAAACATTAAAGGATTATGATTTTTTTGAAATAAGAATTTAGTTTTATTAATTAAAATATGGCTAGTTTGCCCGCTTAGCTTTGTCCGTTTGACTGGACATTGTCCGCTCGCCCTGCTTTCGCTTCGCTACGCCCGCTCGCTTTGTCCGTTTGACTGGCTACGCCCGCTCGCTTTGTTCGTTTGACTGGACATTGTCCGCTCGCACCGCTACGCCCGCTCGCTTTGTTCGTTTGACTGGACATTGTCCGCTCGCACCGCTACGCCCGCTCGCTTTGTCCGTTTGACTGGACATTGTCCGCTCGCACCGCTACGCCCGCTCGCTTTGTCCGTTTGACTGGACATTGTCCGCTCGCACCGCTACGCCCGCTCGCTTTGTTCGTTTGACTGGACATTGTCCGCTCGCACCGCTACGCCCGCTCGCTTTGTTCGTTTGACTGGACATTGTCCGCTCGCACCGCTACGCCCGCTCGCTTTGTTCGTTTGACTGGCTTCGCCCGCTCGCTTTGTCCTCAAATTTATCAGTTGCGTTATTTAATTTAAAAGAAACAAATTATAATAAAATCCTATATGCTTTGGTAATCAAAATGAAATAATTTTATTTGGAAAGGAAAATCAAAAACTTTATTTACAAACACTAGCGAAATGTTGTATTATATAATAATGAAAATCAAGTTACAAAAACAAAATGAATTTAATTTAAACAAATCAGTTCCACTTGCTGAAAGAATGCGTCCCTCAAATTTTAATGAGTTTGTCGGGCAAGAGCATATTATTGGAAAAAATTGTTTGCTTAGGCGGGCGATTGAAGCAAATCAACTTGGAAGTTGCATCTTTTATGGTCCGCCCGGAAGTGGTAAGACCACGCTGGCTCACATTGTAACAAATGTTATGAAAGGCGAGTTTAAAAAGTTAAGTGCGGTCACCAGCGGAGTTGCTGATGTCAAGGCAATCATTCAGGAAGCACTTGCAAGCAAGCAAATGTATGGCGTTCAAACTTTTTTGCTCTTGGACGAATGTCATCGTTGGAGCAAAGCCCAAAGTGATTATTTGTTATCAGCGATTGAAAAAGGCGAAATAGTGTTTATTGGGGCAACAACTGAAAATCCTTTCACTTCAATGACACGCGCGATTGTCAGCCGATGCCGAATCTTTGAATTTAAATCATTAGATGATAGAGATGTTATTTCAGCACTTAAAAATGCGTTGAATAATAAGGAAAAAGGACTTGGAAGTTATCCGCTTGAAGTGGACGAGAGTGCTCTTAAACATTTTGCGTGGGCAAGTTCCGGCGATGTTAGAATGGCTTTAAATGCTATTGAACTTGCGGTTTTAACAACACCTTTTAATAAAGACAAAAAAATTGTAATAACAAAAGAAATTGCAGAGCAATCAATTCAAAAGAAAGCGTTGTCGATTGATGAAACTCAGTATTATGATATGTTGAGCGCTTTTTGTAAATCAATTCGGGGCAGTGACACAGAAGCCGCCTTATATTATTCTCAACGAATGTTAATTGCAGGAATTGACCCGCTTGTTATTGCACGCAGGCTTGTTGCTCATTCCAGCGAAGATATTGGAATGGCAGATTCAAATGCACTTTTACTTTCAGTAAGCGCAATGCATGCGATAGAAAAAATGGGTGCTCCCGAAGGAATAATTCCGCTTACTCACGCAATCATTTATGCTTGTGAAGCAGAAAAATCTAATTCTGTTGTTGTGGCATTAAATTATGCAAAAGATGATGCACAAAATATCAAAGATGATAATATCCCTGATTATTTAAAAAATCATCAGGTTTTGAATCGCAATGCTAATTCAAGGTATAAATATCCCCACGATTTTGATGGTTATGTTGAGCAACAATATATGCCAAATAGTTTAAAGGATAGGGTATATTATAAGCCAAGCAAAAACGGCAAAGAAAAAACTTTAATCCGCAAAAAATTCGGAAAAATGTAAGGGGAAAAGATGGATAAACAAATGCAAAATTTTTTTAATAAAAGAGCAGACTCTTATGATGAAGTTCACATTTCTCATATTGATGGAGGAATAAAAACAAAAGAAATGGTATCAAATTTTGTGCCTCAAAACTCAAAAAAAGTTTTAGACTTGGGTGCAGGCACTGGATTAGAACTTAAACATGTGTTTCAAAAATTTCCTAGCATAGAAGTTGATTGTGTTGATTTTGCAGAAAATATGCTTAAAAAATTAAAAGACAAATATAAAAATTATAATGTCAATATCATCAATCAAGATTTTTTCGATTTTCATTATAAAAAAAGTTTTTATGATTGCGTGATTTCAGTTATGGCTTTGCATCATTTTGCTTATGAACAAAAATTAAAATTATATAAATATATTCACAAAACATTAAAGCCAGACGGTGCGTTTATTATTAGTGATTATATAGTTGATAGCATAGAAGAAGAAAAAGAAAAGTTTGAAGAGTATGAAAAATCTTTAGAAATAAAAAATGAGAATAATGAAGATGTTCATATTGATATTCCTTTATCCTTAAAAACAGAAACTGAGATCTTAAAAAAATGCAATTTTAAAAATATAAAAGTTCGAATGAATCTTAAAAATACGAAATTGATTACTTGCATTAAATAAAATATTTGGTTTATGTTAATTTGTAATTGAACTCGGTTTGATTTGCCCGTTTGACTGGGTTGTCCGCTCGCCCTGCTACGCTTCGCTTCGCCCGCTCGCTCTGTCCGTTTGACTGGCAATCACAAAGGTTTAACAAAATGCATATCCCTTGCATAAATATTGCAAGGGAGTTTTTTATGAAAAATGTAGCGGTTTTTTTCGGCGGAGTCAGCAGTGAGCACGATATCTCAATTATAACGGGCATTCAAACAGTTTGCGCTCTTGATAAAAGCAAATATAAGATTTTTCCGATTTACATATCAAAAAAAGGTGTTTGGTTTTATAGCAACAAGTTCGATAATGTAGATGTTTTTTTAAATTTTCGTGAGAAATTATATAAAAGCGTTTTTTTGACAGCGGGGGATAATACCTTATATCAAAAATCAACTTTTATTAAGAAACTTGCTGAAATAAACTGCGCAATAATTTGTTGTCACGGACTTAATGGCGAAGATGGAACGTTGCAGGGCTTACTGGAACTTTCAAATGTACCTTATACTTCAAGCGGGGTGCTTGGGAGCGCTGTTTGTATGGACAAAATTATAATGAAACAACTTTTTGAATATAACAATTTGCCCGTAACTAATTATACTTGGTTTTTAAGTGATGAGTTTGAAAAGGATAAAAATAGTCTTTGTGATAAGTTGCAAAACAAATTGAATTTTCCTCTCATTGTAAAGCCTGCAAATTTGGGAAGTAGTATTGGGATTTCAAAATGCAAAGCTTTAGAAGATTTGATTAAGGCGATTGATATTGCAAAATGTTATGACAACAGAATTATTGTTGAAGAAGCGGTTGAAAATTTAAGGGAAATAAATTGTGCTTGCATGGGATATGAAAATTTTGTTCAAGTTTCCGAACTTGAAGAGCCAATTTCATGGGATAAATTTTTATCCTTTGAAGAAAAATACATTCATTTTGCAACAGTAAAATTTGATAAAAAGGGCAATGTTAAATTAAGCGACAAGATGAAAAATAAAATAAAATATATTGCAAAATCAGCATTTAAGAAATTATGTGCGGGTGGTGTAGTGCGGGTCGATTTTTTGCTAGATAGCCAAACTGATGATATTTTCATAAACGAAATCAACACAATTCCCGGCTCAATGGCAAATTATTTATGGAATGATTTTGATTACACAACGCTTCTGGATAAACTTATTGAAATTTCAGAACTGAAATTTGAGAAAAGAAGAAAATGCTGTTATAGTTATGATAGTTATGCTCTTGATAATTTTAAAAATGCAAAAAAAACTGTAAAATTTAAAAAATGATAAATTAAACGATAATTGCAAAAAATTTATTATATTGTGATTTATAAATAATTATATAAATAAAAATATTTGATATAAAAAATCAGTAATAATAAAACTTGGAACGAATAATTAAGCAATAAGTTAAAACAAATTGTAAAAATAATTACATTCATTGAAAAAGATATTTGAAAATATTTGTTAGTTAATTAAAAAACCCCCGCCGGTTAATTCCAATTAACCGGCGGGGGTTTCATTTGTTTTGTTTTCTTCAAGATTGCAGTTTTATAACTTGGCATTGTTTAAAATTTTTATTCAAATATTTTTAAACTTTTTAATAATCTTTATAATCAAATTTTATATTTTTTTAATTTCAATAACTTATTTGAAAAATTAAAATAATTATTAATTATCTAATTTTCATTCGTCGTCTTAACAGCACAACTGTTACAACCAAACCACTTACCGCAAGCGCACTTATAATAATAACTATTATTGAGATTGCGTTTAAAGGCTCTTCTTTAATAACTTTATAACTGTATAAAACTTTGCCTGACGATGTTACAATCTGAATGAAGTTTACGCCGTTCCTTTCAAGATCTAGTGTTACAGTTTGATTATTTGCTTCACTATTAATTTCATATGATGATGTCCCTGCCAAAACAGTGCAACTTCCAACTTTATTATATAAATTTAATGCGTTAAAACTAACTGATATAATACTTGATGTCGTTGTGCCTTCAGCAACAGAAATAACAATAGGAACATTGCTGGTATCTCTTATAACAAAATTGAAAGTAAACGCTTGATTTGCAATTCCGATGTTTGTTCGGATTGTAATTTCATAAGCCCCCGCACCTGTAATTTCATCATAAAGTGATATAAAAATATTTTTTAAATATTTAACTGTGGTTGTTACGCCATCAACTTTCACTTGATAGGAATTATATTTAAAATAATTAGTTAAATCAATTGGAGTTCCGTTTTTCTTAATTGAAGTTATTTCATAATTTGCAAATTCTGAAAATTCAAATGCCCATCTTGATTCCGTAGAATCAAGAATTGTAAATGAATAGCTTTGCTCGCGAACTTCTTGGGTGTCAATTATTGCACTGAAATAAACTTGATAATAACCCGGTCTGTTCAAAGCGTATATTCCGTTTGTAAGGGTTACGCTTGAAGTATAATCAATGCCGTTTCTCATAACAGTTATAACTGGTTTTCCCCCTGCATCATAAAGCAAATTCATATTGGCTGGCAAAGTTATTTCAACTTTATCATTATAAATGCCGTTTTCAATCGGTTGTTCTCCGTTGATTTGATACATAACCCCGTTAATATAGGTGATTTGGTATGAACTGCTGGTGTTGCCGTAGCGCTGATCAACAAATTTATGATTGTTGTTTGCTTGATCAGAGAAATATATGGTATAAACGCCTGCTTCTGTCAAAGTGATTGCATTTGTATTATTTGATAAAACAGTTTTTATTGGATTATATAATATTTGATTTTCACCAAAATAAACTTTTATATCAATTTTATTTTCTTTCAAACCACAATATGAGTTATAAACAATCATTAAATTTGCTAGATTTTGATTTGCAGTTGTGATAACAATCTGAGTTGAAACATTGTCTAACTCAATCTGTTGACCATTTGCTGAAATATAGTAAAATAAATTTGTTAAATTATCAGTGTGAATATATGTTATTGCAATGGTTTTTTCATAATAATTTATTGAAGTGCTTGTCGAAAGGTAATTAGAAATTTTATAAAAACGAGTGATTATTCCGCCATTGTTAACGAAAGAAAAATTATCAACATCAATATCTTGTTCTTCGTTTGTGCTGATTCTATAATTTTCAGTGTTAACCAAATAATGACTTGAATAATATTTTCCTTCATATTCAAATTCTTTGCCAGTGCTTGATTTTGGCTCCCAAATTCCGGTTTGTGAATTGAACACAACAACTTTAAAGAAATCAGTGCTAGATTCAGAAATTATAAATCCTTGAGTTTCATATAAATAATTGACGCCGTCAATTGTGATATAAGTTTTGATTGTGTAATAACCCGGAGTATTACTTATAATGCCTGAATTGATTGGAAATTCACTTCCGCCATTAAACTGCAATGTAATTCTATAAGAAAAAATTGCTTCATTGCTATATGAAATTGAGCCAAAGCGGATTGTAAGTTGCCCTGAGAACAGTGTATTGCCTTCAAATAAACTGGTTTTGTTTTCATTGTTTTTATCAAATAATTCAACTTTTGGATTTAAATTGTTAACCAAAATATTTTCCTGACTTACATTGCTTAGGTCAAGGGCAACGCTAGGATTTTCATTGACATTAACAAGTGTGATTGTAAATTTCACAGCGCTACCATTAAACGCATCTAAATTTAAAGTTGATGACTGTGCAATTAAGGTTATACGATTTATTGTAGGTTTTCCCGCAACTGTGGAGCACGAATAATAAATGCTGGACATTCCGCTTGTTAAAAGCGTGCCATATTCATTTGTTGCTCCGCTCGGGTCAAAAGTTTGCCACGAATAAATTCGTGCATCAGTGTTATATGAAAGATATTGTACTTTAATATATATATAATAATCTACTACACTATAATAATAACTTATATTATTATATCCGACATACCAAAGAGATGAACCAATGCCGTCTTCATTAGGGATTGAAATATTTGCAACATCTCCGACAATTCGGTCTTCAATTGCAGGTTCTCCAAATGTGTGATAAAACACATAAGAAACGCCATAATTGTCAACAAAAACATATTTATAAGCGGTTATGGGTTGAGCGATTGCAAATGTCCAAGCGTTTGCTGAACTTGTGAAAGTAATATGATTGTTTGAAGAAAAAGTCGTTGTTAAATCATAAATTTTAGTATAACTCAAATTTTGCCAACTGTATATTTGAATTGAAGTTAAATAAACCGAAATGCCGTTAGTATAAGCAACCCCGTTAATTAGAATTCCTTCTTGACTGCTTGAAAGAGTGGTGTAAGTCAAAATGTCAGTTGTCACTGAAGTAACTGAAATATTGAAAGTGTAATTATAATTTTTGATCGGCTCAACCAAAACAAATCGTTGAACGTTTCTTGAACTCTCAAAAGACAAAATCTCATCGAGAGCATAAATATTTGGAAGTGTGCTTGTGTCTGACCAGTGCGTGATATCATAATAAGAATTATTATTAACAAAAGGTGTGGTTAAATATGTTGTTCCGTTAACGCTAATCACTAGCCATTGATAAGTATGCAAATTAATGTCAGTCATTTCGAAATTGCTCTTTGCAAAAATGTTTTGCGTTTCGAGTAACTCGCTATACTTAATATTTGATTGTGTATTATGTTCTGTTTCGGGCTTATTAAACTCGAGTACAGTTTCGTTTGCATTCGGTGTAACAAAATATATTGAATAAATTGTAATGTTTCCGGCTAAATCTTGCTCAATTATTTCATAAATTCTTCCCGCACTCAAACTTGAAACAATAAACGATATTGTATGCGTAGCAAAAGCATTTTTTGCCGAACTAACATTTGTTACAAACATATTTCCCGAACTGCCGATTTCAATACCGTAATAATAATAACCTTCTGTATAATAGTTGCCAACTGGTGCTTGAATGTTGAACAAACTTAAAAGATTTTGTGCGGTCAATTCAACTGCAAAAGTGTAGTAAGCCATTGCTCCCGTTGTTGTCGGCACATTATATTTTCTGCCCGTTGTTGTTGGTACATTATTTTCATCAACATAAACTCTTGAATAACTGCCTACAGAAATGCCGTTAATCTCTGGTGAAGCAATAAGAGTGTTTAAAACCTGAGTTGGTGCTTGTCTGTCAATAAAAAGCGCTTTTGCGACATTGCTTGAACTGTTTCGCACAGTTCCTTCATATTCCATATATACATAAACAACGGTAGAGTTTGCAAAGCCCGCAATATTTAACATAAAATAGTGATTTTTATCATTGGTAGAAATGTCGCTCACAGGGATATATCGTCTTGTTGAATCAGCACTTGTGTAATAATAAATTCCAGCGGTTCTGCCATTTCCATTATCATTCATATTAATTTTTGCCATATAATCACTTGACGGGTCTGTCCACGAAACTTTTACTGTGTCAGCGTTGGTATAAGAAACATTATAACTAGAATTATTTATATTGTTTAAAATTTCATCATTAGAATCTAAGAAGTCAAATTGCGGAGCCGAACGGGAAATATAAAACATAAAAGAAAAATTGTTGCTAACATTAGGGTAAGTGGTGCCGTTAGCGTAATTCTGAGTAAGTGTCACAAAATAATAGCCTTCATTAATAAAATTCCCCGATGTGAAATAACCGTTTGTACTATTGACGCCGGTGTAAATAACGCTTCGTTCAGCATTTATGTCGGAAGCAAATTCAATTTTCACAGTTAAATCAAAACTTGTGTTATTAATTTTACTTAAATTGGTTGGATAATCAAAATTTTCCGTTGCAAGTGTGTTTCTGCCGAAATAGGAAAGCCCTAATATAGATTTTTCATCAGTTGAAGCCGTTTGATATCGCTTTAAATAATAATTTTCAGTGTCCGAAGTCATTGTATAAAAATATTGCATAACATCATAAAAATTGAATTGCGTGTCTGATCCGCTACCATATTTTGAAATTGGAATATATGATACAACTGGAAGTTTATTTGTTTCTAATATATAAGTATCATTATAATATGCCATATAAATATCATCAAACTTAACCATATTAACATCGCCATTCAAAACATTAACGTGAATAAACTGCCCGATGATGCTAATGAATTCATCGCCAACAAGGGAAGGGGAGGAAACAATTTTTTGCCTATCAACCACAAAAGAAGATTCCCGAACAAGATAATCATATTCATTAACTGTACTATCTTCAGAATAAATTCTTACAATAACATACTTGCCTTCTTTTGTTTGATATAAACTTGTAGAGAGATTAAACTCAGCATTTATGTTATAAGCCTGAAAACCTGCAAAATCTCCGCTTGCAAGTTGAGTCGTTAAATCAATATTATTTATTCTGTCAAAAATCACAGTTTCAACTGCGGTGTCGCTAACTCGATATTGCCCATTTGCCGTTATAAAACTATAATAATAAATTGCAACTTTTTGAACGGTGATTGAAGATGACGGGTCGGCAACAAATATATAACTTAAAAGAGAAATATTTCCGCTTGCAGTCGTTCCTGTCGCGTAATAATATTTACTGCGAGTGTCTATATTATCGCTGTATGTTTCAAAAGTGGAGTTGTATGAGTAAGAATCAGTAAATCCTGCCTGAGAAAGATTAACTGAATTATAATTAATATTTGAATAATCCAGCGAACTTGTGCCGGAAGAATTGAAAACAATATCCGCTTTTGATGCATCTGATGATGTTGTGATGCTATAATTTTTGCTTGCATAATTTGCATAATCAGCCGATGATAAAGTGCCCGCACTGTTGAAATAAGGATTGCTTTCGTCAATAAAATGAAAAACATAAGTCATTTCAATTGCCAGCGTTGTATTTTCAATTTGTTGAACCAAATTAATGTCATAAGAAGTTTGATTTGTTAATTTAACATAAGTTGCTCCTTCTTGCAAAAACATAACGCTGTTAATTTCTGGAGCGAAATATAACTGTCCATTATAAAAAGAACTTTCAAAAATGTCATTATCATTAACATTTTCTAATTTGCTTTTAATAACATACTTTATCCATTCATCTGCAATATCATCAATTTGATTAATGTTCAAATTAAGATTAATAAGTTTATATTGTCCCCACTGAAGAGTAGTGTCAGCAGACACGACATTATATTTTTGAATTGCTTGATAAGTATCATTGGAATATTGCCAAATTGTTATATCTGTGTTGTCAATGCAAAATGGAATATATTGCCAATTGCCCGCTTCATCGCAAAGATAAACAATATAAAATCCTTGTTGGCTGAAAACATATTTATCAGTTATGAGTGACATACTTTTTGAATTGAAATAACGAGCAGAAGCCGGATTGTCCGTAACATTAAAATCAAGAGAATAATTTGTCGGCAATGCTTGGTCATAGATAAATTGATTTGAATTAGGTTGAACATATCCAGTGCTTGCAAAAGGAATATATTTGAAATATGCCGTAGAACTTGCCCCGCTTAATTTTTCAGTCCATTGCAGTGTTACAGCCTGATTTGTAAAGAAAGAAATTTGACTGCCTTTCACATAATAATTTGAAGCAGACACTGATTTTTTAACCGTTAAAATCTGAATATTTTGAAAAGCGGTGTTGTCTATTGTGAAATAAGAAACTTGAGTTTTGTTATTCCCATAATATAAAGTTGCTTTATAATTTAAATTATTGCTTACATCATAAATTTGTTCGATTACTGAGCCATTTAATGTGGCTACCGCTGTATAAGTGCTTAAAGCATAATTTTTTGATGCAATAACAACTCGAACGTCGCTGTTAAATATACTTTGCCCGCTAAGCACAACTTTTACGGGATTTTGCGTGTAAGAATTGGTGCCTAAAACATTTTCCGTCACTTGACCCGTTGTTTCATCTGTTACTTGTTCTTTAATTGAAAATGATGCAACTGTATTTGTAATTGTGAAATAAAAATATTGTGTGAAATATACATCAGGAGCGATGATTCCGTTAAGATTATAATTTTTGTCATAATTATATACGACTTTCAACAAATATTTGCCTGCATCAGCAAAAGAGTTGTTGGAATAAGTTGTTTTTTTATAAACATCTTCTTCCTTTTTCCAGTCGTTCGTTTGTGAATCCCAAACATAATAATAAGATGAACTTATAAGTAAAGATGAATTATATTGCACTGAAATAACAGGTTGATTTGAGGATACTGCGGTTTTTCCGCTAAGTGCCGATAAGATGTTTTCATCACCAGCAAGCAAGGCAGTTTCTTTGTTTGTTAAGCTTTCATAAGCAAGCATATAACTCACATCGGCTGATGTTGAAACATTTGTTATCCCATTTTCAACATATTTAAATTCATTTTTTTGTTGGTCGTTAGTATCAAAATAATACATTTGATAGCCGAATATGTGTAAAATGTCTTGCTTAAACGTGGCAATATTAGCATTTGTTAAATTAACATAATTGCCATCGCTTTTTGTATATATAAATTTATAATTTATTGAATATTCGCCCAAATCTTTAAAAAATATTGTAAGTTTATTATTTTCTGAGTTATATGTTACTGTTAAAAATTCAGCCGGTGTGTTGCTTCCCAAAACAACATAATTGGTTGCAAACTTGCTAACCGAGCAGGTATAAGTTACACCCTGATATGTCTTTGAAATTTCAATAATGAATTTGTCTGCGTTAAAGGAGAGTGAAGGCAAATAATTATTTGTGCTTGACACGGTTGCATAATTTGTGTAGTTAAAATAAAAATAGTTTTTATAGGTTGTGCCCAATTTTGAAACGGTACGAATGTTTTGCATATCGGTGTTTGTAGTTGTTGCACTTTCAGATGAAAAATAATCTATTGTTTTAAAAACATAAAATGTTGCTTCAAAAGAATTTGGCAAAGTTCCTGCATAATCAGCACCACTGTGTTCAATATAATCATTAAATGAAATAATATATTCGCCAGACGGAAAATATGCGGTATCTGCTAAATTAATTGACATTGAAAAATATTGATATTCCTCGCCGGATTCTTCATCTTCTTCATAATCGGGCGAATAAACAAAAGTATTAATTTCGAATTTGCCTTGATTAATATAATCATCATTGTTTATTAAAGTGCCATTTATAGTAAGATTAAAACTTCCGGATAAGTATTCAAGCACATAATTTCCGATTTCTTCTTGGCTTATATAAATATTTTCAGTTTCTTCGAAAGGATCGCCAACCGGCTTTCCAAAGTTGATTTGCAAGGTTTGTCCATTATTTAAAAAAACGGTTTGTCCGTTTGAATATACATTATTATTTACCTTTGCGGAAAAATATTCAGCACTGCTTAATGTATCGGCTAAAACTTCTGACTGTAATCTCGGCATAAAATTATAATTTAATGAACTTACCCCCACAAGCAAAAGGCAAATAGAAGCAAATGTCACAAAAAATATATTTTTAAATTTAACAGAAAACATAGATTCCTCTCTTTTATGATTAAACCATAAAATATTTTATCAAAATTTGTTTTTTTTTGCAACTATTTTTCACATATATATTTTATATATTATTATAATATTTATACAATAAATTAAATCATTTTAAATTAGGTAAAACAGATTGATTAAATTAATTTTTATAAAATAAATTTTAATGGAAATTTAATCAGGTAAAATGAAAAACGGGGCGAAAGTGCGGGCTTTTTATAAAAAGCCCGCGCAAGCGCTTTTAAGCGCTTGCGAAATTTTTAGCTTTGCTAAAAATTCTCTTTCGCCCCGTCCCGCTCCTTGCCACAATAATCAAACTTTCTATATTCCCGCCCAATTTCCAATGAGTTCAAATGCAAATAAACTAAACAACAAAAAATATTAATAGCGCTTGTTTTTTCCTTAAAGAATTGACATATTTGATTAATTGTATTATAAATATCTTATGATACTTTTAAAATTTAAGAGATATTAAATCAAAAACTATGCAAATTATATGTGTGGTTTTGAATTAATGAGTAGAATATAAAACATCAGGAGTTTTTATGAAATCTTTTATATATGGAACTTTAATGATTCTAGGTGCTTACATAATAGGCGTTGCTGTTGCAGGTTATTTGAGTTCGTTTAATGATATTCCAGCGCTTCTTATCAGTAACTATGCTTTGTTTTCGGCAAGTGGTGCTTTGGTTTTGGTTTTATTGTTTTTGACAAGCAATAAAAAAATAAAGCCAAAACCGTCAGCCGGCGAAGGAAAAACCAAAGAAGGTCAAAAAATGTCTCAATATTATGACGCTAAATGGGTGTCTGAAAAAGATTTAGAAACCAATCCAAAATTTATGTTTAATACATATAGAACTTTGCCGACTGTAAAGAAAAGCGGGATTGTAATCAGAAATGTTGTAAAAAACGGAAAACTTAATATTAACTTATATAATCCAATTCATACGCTTGTAATCGGCACAACTGGCTCAGGAAAAACAACATTGATTGTTGACCCAACAATCAGAATTTTGTCCGCAACTGCTGAAAAACCTTGCCTTGTTATAACTGATCCCAAAGGCGAACTTTATATTAAACATTCCAAGCAGTTGAAACAGCAAGGTTATCGTGTTATGGTGCTAGATTTAAGAAATCCTTATGCTTCAACAAGATGGAATCCAATGGCAAACGCATATGACCAATATCATACAGCAAAAAATTTGGAAAAGCAGGTTAAAGTGCATAAAGGTGGAAAGCCCCAATCCTATAAATTAAAACTCACTTCATCTAATTTCCAAAATATTTGGTATGAATATAACGGATTTGCCTATTCAGATAAACATCAACTTGTAAATGATTTGAATGTTAAAAGACAAGAAATGATGGACCAAGCAGAAAACGAATTGCGTGAAATCGCCGTAAATATTGTTCCAATAGAAAACAAAAGCGATCCTTCATGGGAACGCGGAGCACAGGACTTTTTATATGGTGTTATGCTTGCAATGCTTGAAGATAGTTTAGACCCAAAACTTAATATGACGCTTGAAAAATTTAATTTTTATAATTTAAGAATGATTGCGACTAAATCTGACCCTGACCCTGATAATATGTATGGCACTTTAAGAGAATATTGTGGCGGACGAGCAAAATTCAGCAAAGTGCAGGCGTTAACATCAACAGTAATTAATAATGCCCCTAATACAATGAGAAGTTATATGGGTATTTTGCTATCCAGAATTTCCATTTTTCAGGACGGCGGTATATGTTACGCAACCAGTTTTTCTGATATGCACTTTGATGATTTCGTGGATAAACCGACGGCTTTATTCATTAAAGTGCCTGATGAAAAAGAAAGCAGACATTGCATTGCAACAATGTGTATTTCTCAATTATATAAAAAATTGATTGACCGTGCCAGCAAAAGCGAAACATTGGAACTGCCAAAAAATGTTTATTTTCTTTTGGACGAGTTTGCTAACTTGCCAAAAATTGAAAAAATGGACAGTATAATAACAGTTGCCCGTTCCAGAAAAATATTTTTTGAACTTGTGGTGCAGTCATATAGCCAGTTGGATAACAAATATGGCAAAGATGTCGCTGATACAATTAGAGGCAACTGCAATATTCAAATTTATTTAGGAACTGAAGACCAGAAAACAAAAGAAGATTATTCTAAGATGTGCGGTGATATTTCTTTGGAAATAGAAAATGTGTCAGTTAGCAAGGGCGATAAAAAAGAAGCAGGAAACACTTCAACAAAAAGTTCGCAGGTTGTTACAAGACCGCTTATTGGTCCATATGAACTTGGGCAACTGCCTTACGGCACAGGCATTGTAAAAATTTTCCAAACAAATCCTATCAAAACACCTTTCACGCCATATTTCAAAGTTCCTGAATTTGACCAAACAAAGATTGCTGAAGAATATGTACAGTCAAAACCATTTAATGAAAGAGAAATATTTTACGATATTACAGAGAGAAACAAAATTATATATAAGCCAAAAATGCCTAATTTTGATGATTTTGATGTATAAACCTTACACAACCTACAGTTTATGTTCAATAATTATGTAAATTTTTCGCTTTTTTCTTCAAAATTTGATTAAAAATCGAAAAATGTAAAAAAATATCAAAAAATAATAAAAAAAATCTAAAAATTGTTTGGAGTTTCAAAAATATTGTGCTATTATTGAATTATAAAATTTATTTAGTTGCATAGTGCTTAATATTTTGCAAATAATAAATTAAATATTTTGGAGGTTTTATATGTTAAATTTTGCTGTAAATTTTATAAACAAACTTGTTCTTGCAGATATTCCTGGAATTGATCCTAATGGAAGTTGGGGTTGGGTGGCTACTGTGGTTGAAGCAATAAATCAAGTTTTATGGCCAATTTTAATAGTTGTTGGTGCTGCCGGAAGTATTTACGCAGTTATTATAGGTGTTAACATGGCAAGGGCTGATTCAACAGAAAAACGAGAAGAAGCGAAAAAGCGCTTAGTTAATGTTATTGTTGGCTTGGCAATTATCATTGCACTTATTTTATTCTTCCAGTTGTTCATTACAGTTATATTGCCAGCGTTTTTCGCTGGAGGTCAAATTACACCACCTGAGGCATAATTTATTAAAATAAGTTAAATTTTCAACGATGCCCCTGATTTAAAGGGGGCTTTTTTGTTGAAAAAATTTTTATAAACAATTTTAATTTATATTTTAATTTCTTAAAATTTTAATAAACAATTTTTATATCAAATTCTGGTCTTTTAAACGTTTGTAATCAAGCCAAAATATGTTTGCATTTCGATTTTAGTCCGTTTGATTAGCCCGTTTGACCAGTTGACTTGTCCGTTTGCCCGTTTGACTAGCCCGTTTGACCAGCCCGTTTGATTAGCATTATTGACCGCTCGCCCTGCTACGCCCGCTCGCTTGATATCGTTAGCCCGTTTGACTAGCCCGTTTGGCTGGTTGAAATGTCCGTTTGACTTTAATTTTAATTGAGTTTTTGAATAATATCTTTATATTTATAAAATAATTATTTAATTCAATGGAATTTTATGTTATAATGAAATAATAATGAAGATTTTAGACCAAACAAATATTTTATTGAATTATTGGAATGAATTATTCCCAAATCCAGTCACTGAACTTCAATTCAGCAATAATTTTGAACTTTTAGTGGCTGTTATTTTATCTGCACAATGCACAGATAAAAGGGTTAATGCAATTACGGAAAAATTGTTTAAAAAATATAATACGCCTGAGCAGTTTGCTGTTCTTAATCAAACTGAACTTGAAAATCAGATTTATTCGTGTGGATTTTATAGGAATAAAGCAAAAAATATAATTACTGCAAGCCGAGAAATTGTGGGAAATTATAATGGTCAAGTTCCAAATAAAATTGACGAACTGGAAAAACTTGCAGGAGTTGGGCATAAAACCGCAGGGGTGGTTTACGCAGTCGGATTTGGCGGAATTGCTTTTCCTGTTGATACTCACATTTTTCGAGTTTCCAACAGGCTTGGAATTTCAAACTCAAAAAATGTTAAAAATTGTGAAGAAGATTTAAAAAACTTATTTGATAAATCTGCTTGGAATAAAGTTCATCATCAAATTGTTTTGTTCGGTAGATATTATTGCAAAGCACGCTCACCAGAATGTGAAATATGCAAGTTAAAAAAAATATGCGATTATTATAAAAATAAAGTTGAGAATAAAAAAATATAATTTAGAACTTCACAATAGTAAAGAGAAGTTTGAAATTAAACAAATTTATATGATAATAAACTTACAATTTAAAATTTAATTAATGATGTTTAATAAAATGTTTGAATGTAAATAAATCGAATAAACTAACAAAATTTGAATAAGGATAGGAAAAAATGTTTTTTGATAAAGCAAAAATTGTGATTAAGGCAGGCGACGGCGGAAACGGCGTTGTGTCTTTTTACAGAGATAAAATGAATGCAAATGGTGGCCCCGATGGCGGGGACGGCGGGAATGGCGGTAATGTCATTTTTAAAGCAAATAAGAATTTAAATACATTATACGGTTTTAAATTTAAAAGAAAATTTGTTGCAGAAAATGGACACAATGGCGGGGCTTCGAATTGGACAGGCAAAAGTGGAAAGGATATTTTTGTGGAAGTGCCTTGCGGGACTGTGATTTTTGATGCGGGAACAAATAAGGTTGTTGCTGATATGCAAGAAGAAGGGCAACTTTTTACTGCATTAAAGGGCGGAATAGGCGGTCGTGGCAACTCATTTTATGCAACTTCAACAAGGCGAACCCCACGCTTTTCGCAAAGTGGCGAACAATCCAAGGAAAAAGAAGTTGTGTTAGAACTGAAAACAATTGCAGATGTGGGACTTGTTGGTTTTCCAAATGTTGGCAAAAGCACATTGCTTTCGGTTATTTCGGCAGCCCGTCCGAAAATCGCAAATTATGCATTTACAACATTGACGCCAAATCTTGGAGTTGTGGCTTATTATGAAAACAGTTTTGTTGTCGCAGATATTCCGGGCTTGATTGAAGGTGCGAGCGAAGGCGTTGGGCTTGGTCACGAATTTTTAAGACACATTGAACGCGTCAGATTAATTGTGCATTTGGTTGATATTTCTGAATCAGAAGGTAGAAACGCCTTAAATGATTATATTGTTTTAAACAAGGAACTAAAAAATTATAGTCAGAAACTCGCAAATCTTCCGCAAATTATTGTCTTAACGAAATGTGATTTGGTTGAAAAAGAGTTATTAGATGAAAAAATAAATAATTTTTCAAATGATGTTAAAAAAATAATTGAAAATTCTGATTCTGTAAAACCAGCAAAATCGCTTAAAAAAAATGAAACAAATGAAAAAAAGACAAAAGAAAAAACCAGTAATCAAAACATTGATTTTAAAATGCCGGAAATTTTGCCAATTTCTTCAATTACAAGGTCTAATATAGAAAAATTAAAAGAAATAGTATGGAATAAACTAAAAAATCTTCCAAAAACAGAAGTCGTTGAAGTTGAAGAGTTTGACTTTGATAAAAAAGACAAAATAAGTTTAAATATTGATATTAATGAAGATGGAAGTTTTGAACTTACTGGCGGGTATATTGATAATTTAATCAGGGGCATTGTGTTGTCTGACTTTGAAAGTTTTGCATATTTTCAAAAACGGCTAAAAAGCGACGGTATAATTGAAAAATTAATGGAAAAAGGCTTAAAAGCAGGTGACACAATTCACATTAAAGACATTGCTTTTGAATATGTAGAATAAGAAAATTAAATAACATAATTTTGTTGCTTGATTAATAGAGAACAAAAGTTTTATTAAAATAACATTTGCCTTTTTAGCATAAGTATATTATACTAAAAAGGACTTTTATTTTATTAAATTATTATTAATTTAATTTGGTTTTAAACTTAAGGAGAAAATTATGAGTGTGTTTTTTTGTGATAGCAACAGCGAATTGTGGTATACAAAAGCCGAAGAATTGGGCTTAAAAGTTATCGGAATGCCGTATAATATTGATAACGACGAAGAAAGGGCATATGACCTTGGTAAAAACACTGATTTTAACGACTTTTATACAAGGTTGAAAAAGGGAAGCAGTGCAAAAACCAGTGCGTTAAACGAACAAAATTATATAGATTATTTTGAGCCGGTGTTGGCAAGCGGAAATGATGTGCTTTATGTTCATTTTTCAAGAAAAATGAGCGGAACTTTTGAATATATGGATCAAGCAATTAAAATTTTAAAGAAAAAATATCCAAAAAATTCAGTGAAATGCGTTGACACACAGAGCATCGCAATTGGCGAAGCAATTATTGTTTATGAAGCAGGCAAAATGTGGAAAAATGGCGCCAGCGATGAAGAGATTATTGACTTTGTAATAAAAAATAGAGAAAATTATGCAATGTATTTTTTAGTTGACGACTTGAAACACTTGAAAAAAGGCGGAAGACTTTCAACAACATCTTTTGTTGTTGGCACAATGCTTAATATTAAACCGATTTTGAAAATTTCAAGTGAAGGAACAATTGTGAAACACTGCGTTGCAAAAGGCAGAAAAAAAGGCTTAAATCAACTGTTTGAAATTTTCAAAACTCTGAACGAAAATGCAAAAGATTATCCGATTTGCATTGCACACGCCATTGCAGAAGAAGACGCAATGGAACTAAAAAAAATGATAGAAAATTATATTAGTGAACCGCTTGAAATATGGTTTCAGCCGATTGGTCCAACAGTTGGAACTCACGGTGGTCCTGGCTCAATCGGGCTTGCATTTCATTCAAAGCAAAGATAAATTAAAGCCGGATAATGCAAGTTGATGAGAAATTAAATGAATTGAGATTTTATCAGCGTTTGCAGGCGAATTAAAAAATTTATTGATATAATTTTTATAAATTTTTATTTTTCAAATTATTGATTAAAAAAACAGTTTTACAAAAAAAAATTTTTTGAAAATCAACCAGTATTTCGGTATGATTGTTTATGCTTGACTATTTGTGATTTTTATAATATTATTTCATATATTAAAAGCGGGGAAAAATGATTAATAATGAGTTGGCTTTTTTTGTAAAAAAGGCTTTTTTGCAAAAGGGATATGATTTAAATAATACTGAAATCAGAGTTATAGAATCTAATTTGCCAAGCGTGTGCGATTATCAATGTAATAGTAGTTTTGAAATTGCAAAAAAGGAAAGAAAAAATCCTTTTGATATTGCTCTTGAAATTGCCGAAATTTTAAATGATAACAAAAACTTGTTTAGCAAAGCGGAAGCATATAAGCCTGGATTTATCAATTTGACTTTAAGCGAAGAATATCTTAATAAAGTTATAAATGATATGTTTAACAAAGAGAAATTTGCATTTGAAAAACCTGCAAAAAAACAATTATTTGTCATTGATTATGGCGGTCCAAACATTGCAAAACCTTTGCATGTTGGGCATTTGCGAAGCCCCGTGATTGGCGAATCTTTAAAAAGAATAATTCAATATGAAGGGCATAAAGTTATTTCGGATATTCATTTCGGGGATTTTGGCTTGCAAATTGGTATGATAATTTACGGGCTTAAAGAGCGAGAACTTAAACCCGCTGATATAACGCTTGAAATGCTAAATGAAATATATCCGCAAATAAATTCAAAAGCTAAAACAGATAAGGACTTGAATAATATTTGTGCAGAGATAACAAAAGAATTACAAGACGGCAACAAGGAATATAATGAATATTGGAAAGCAATCCGAAAAATTTCAGCGGAAGATATTTTAAAACTTTATAAATATTTGGACATTTCCTTTGATTTATATGAAGGTGAAAGTAATGCTTATGAATATATAAACGATTTAACAAAACTTTTAAACGAGAAAAATCTTATCCAGATTAGTAATGGTGCTAAAATAATTGAAATTAAACTGCCTAATGACAGCAAAGAATTTCCGCCACTTATATATCAAAAAAGCAATGGTGCATATTTATATGGCACAACTGATATGGCAACCGTTTATGAACGGGTTCAACTTTTTAATCCTGACCACATTATTTATATAGCGGATTTAAGGCAACAACTTCATTTCTTACAGTTTTTCAGAGCAATCTCAAAAACCGGCATAATAAAACTTGATATGCTTGAATTCCACGGTTTTGGAACGGTGAACGATATTAGTGGTCAACCTTTAAAAACAAGAGAAGGCAACACCCCGAAAC
>JAQUUD010000066.1 GCA_028694075.1 Clostridia bacterium | reverse complement strand
GCAAATATTTATACTGACTTGGAATTGGAAGAAGCGAAATATGATTTAGAATTGCCAGAAAAGAAAATTGAATATTTTACACCAGAAGGCGAAAAAAAGGAATTTTTTGTAAAAGCAAACAAATTAGACCCAGCAAGAATAAGCAATCCCGACCATTCAATTATTCGTGTGCTAGATTTTGAGTTTAAGAGTACCACAGTGCAAGAAAATGGCAAAGTCAAGACAAATGAAAATGGGAAAATTATCTTTAATCATACGCTATCTATTGGGAAGTGCGAATATGATATTGGTGGGTGGAAACTGCCAGACAAAAAACTAGAATTGCGAGTTGCCACAGTTGAAAAACAAAAACAAGCAATGTCGGAAAAATATAAGGCAATTATTAAAGATTTAAAAGCACAACTTAAAAATGGCAATATCACTGAAACTAATGAACCGAAAGAAGAAAATTATGTTGAAGAAGTTGCAGAACTTGAAACACAATTACCAAAAATATATTTTGAAATAAACGATGTTGAGTTTGAGTTGGAAGATAAAGAGCAATTTAGCAATAGTATGAATTTTGTTGTTGATTTAGGTGAATATGAAAAATTAAATTCTTTGGATAATTCACAAGTGAAAGTAAATTTGATTTGTGGCAATGAAATAATAAATTCAAAAAATTATGATTTAATTATTGGCAATACCGAAAATAATGATGAATATGAAGTTAGTCTTGAAGAAGTTGTTGAGGTGCAATAAATGACTAACGAGCAAAAATTCTTTTTAGAAAATGTTAAAGTTATAATGTCCCCACAAGAAAAACAAGGTTATATTACGCACATAACCGAAAAATTTGAAAAACTCAATGTGAAATATGAAAAACTATATGAACCGTTTCACCTTAGGCAAGGTGACTATTCAATGGTTATTCTTGGCAAAGATTATAGAAACGAATGGTTGGCAGAACGAAAATTCGGCATAAGCGAACTAGACAAATGTCTAACTGACACTGACATAGAAACAAAATCTAAAATAGAACTTGGACTTCAAGGCATTAGAGATAATCTTGAATGGGAGTTCGTTCGAATGAATCAAATTGGCGTTAAAGAAAAATGGTTGTTTATAGAGAATGTAAAAAACTTTGAAGATATTCGTGATTATGCTAGTGGTTATGAACTCAAAAATCAAACTGCAGGACAACGGGTTTATTCTACTTTGAATAGTTGGCAGTGCAATAATAGATACGGTTTCAAAATTCAATGCTTGCCCGTAAAAGAAGATTTTGCAAACATACTCTTGGTGAAAATGTTTTATTATTGGCGAAACGATATGAAATTGCTTTATGGCAAAAATTTTCTTACTTATGTTAAAAAACTTGTAAAGGGAGATATAAATGGAAATAAATAAAGACACATTGTTAATGTTTTCAAAGTTTAATGATTATTTATTCCACGAAGAGCCCCACGAATACTACTGGAAAGACAAAAGAGTTAAAACGAGTGTAACTAAATTTGTTAGTACTTTTTTCGAAGAGTTTGACAAGGAAAAAATAAGTTTGGCTTATGCCAAGAAAAATGGACTAGACCAACAAGAAGTATTAAATACTTGGGCGAAAACCGCAAATATTGCAAGTATTACAGGCACTATTTTACATAAGTATGCAGAAGATAGGCAAATTGGTAGAGTTATGCCTTTTGATTTCTCAGATGCAGAAAAAAATAATGTTATGGATGGTGTAAAGCAAAGGATATATAAATTATGTGATATGTATGATAAATTTGCGATTGATACTAGCGGGAAGTTATTGCCATTAAAAATGGAATTTACCGTTGGATTGCAGGATCACATTGCAGGGAATATCGACTTACTTTGCTGGAATGAAAAATACCAAGAAATAAACATCGTGGATTATAAAACAAGCAAAAAAATAGAAAAAACCAATTCTTATGGCAAAAAAATGAAGTATGAAATGTCGGCATATGATGATTGTGAATTTTATCATTATAGTTTACAACTTTCCATTTATAAAGAGATTTTAAATAATTTTGGAATAAATGTAGGAAAATGTATATTGGTTTGGATAAATGAAAATAATACTAAATATGAAGTAATCCAGTGTGCTGACTTGCAAAAAGAAGCCAAAATGGCACTAACAAGATTGTGTAATGAATAAATATACATAGAAATGTATAAATATAAATTCCTAGACAAATAATCTTAAATTGATTGACTTTTTAATGAAAATATGTTATATTTAAATATAAAAGTTATAAAAAGGAATTAAAAAAAATGAGCATTAAACAAGGTGAAAGACAATATCAAATGACCGACAATTTCGCAATATATATCTTAAAATATTTGAAGGATAAAAATATGTCATTTGCAATGTTTTGCGAATTGGCTGATTTACCAGATTATATTACATATAAGGTTATAAGTCGTAAAATAAAAATGCATTGCTATTTATCATTCTTAAAAAAGATTGGCGATTTCTTTGGAATTGATAATATGGTGTTACATGTTAGACAAAAATATAAATATGGTAATAACTGAATAAAAACGCAATAAAAAAGAGTATACTATTAATTTAGTATACTCTAATTCTTTATAAATATTATGCTTGTGGTTTAGTTTCGGTTGCAGTTTCAGCCGCTTTTTTTTCTGCGTCTAATTTAGCAGCGAGTGCAAGCAAATATGCTTCGTGTTCTGCTTTTGCTTTTGCCTCAGCAGCATCTTTATCTTTTTGTGCTTTTAGGGCAATCGCTTCCGCCTCTTCAGCAGCCTTTGCTTTTGTTTCTAATTCTATCGCTTTTGCCTTTGCTTTTTCTTCAGCAATAATTTGTTTATTTATTTTTGAAGTTGATTTTCTTTCAGCTGCAGCTGAATTGGTCTCAAATGCCCATCTAATACCGAATACTTGTACTATTACAAATAGTAATATTGATATTGCTATAGGCACTATATCTACTCCAAGTAAAAGAAAGCTTGGCAAATCAGCAATTATTGCATCAAAGCTAGCAGTATAACCAATGGTCGCACTTAAAAAGGCATTTCCTATTGTTGCTAAACTCGCTTGTGGATTTGATACAAACACATATTTAGAGCCGGCAACAATTCCTTCCCAAATCTTATTAAAAAATGATTTCATTTTTATCTCCTTAAATTTTAATTTTATTTTATTTAATCGTAAAGTTAGATACCCAACTATTATTAATAGTACAGTTTGCACAACCAATCTCACTTTGCTTATTGTTATTATTAATCGCAAAACGAATAAACTTCTAAATATTATTCCAAGTGCCATCAATGTAATAAACACCGAGATTAAGCTGCATATTATATCTAGCATAGACAAGATTACGGCACCACGACTAAAATTATTATTTATATAATCTATCCTAGCATTGATGCCTTTTTCAATATTTTGCCTTTTTTTTAAGGCAGTGCCAAGAAACACAAAGAACCCACTAGAAATAGAAAATAAAGATACCCATATTGGTTCTTGTGCAATATTTGCCACCAAATCACTGGTGGTAAAAAATATTACAAATACCATAAATCCAGTGAATAATCTGGTATTGGGTTTTTTTTGTGGTCTAAACACATCTTCCATACTATTAACTTCCTTTTCTATATTTTTTATGGATATTAGTCAACACTTATTGAATTGCCTGCATCTTCTTGAATTTCTATTTCGATTTCTTCGTTTTTATATTCAGAATTTTCTTCAGATTCTTCTTCCACATCAATAAGATATTTTTCAAAATCCTCTATCTCTGAATTAATGTTTTCCAAGTCAAATTCTTTTTCTTTTTCTTCAACAACCAAAGCAATTAGTGTTTCTTTAATAACCTCAGAATATGCGTTTGTAGAAACGATTTCCTCAACTTTTTTCTTTTCGGCTTCGATTGCAAGTTCTTTGTTTGCAACAAAATCCTCTTTTGTCTTTAGTGCCAATTCATAATCAGCAAGAAATTTTTCTTCGTTAATTTTTTTCATTAAATAATTCTCCTTTTATTTTTTTATATATTAAACAATCTTTCGATTGGAAATACCCATTATGATAATGGTATTATTGTATTTATTATATGAGTGCCAAATAATGCATCAATCCCTAACAACGCACAATAAACGACTAAAACGCCAATTGCGATTATAAATATTGACAATGCAATATATCGTGCGATTTTGCTAAATGTTGCGATTGCCTCAAATATAGCATTTATGCCATTAAAAATAGCCAAAACTATTGTTACAATACAATAAGGTATTGTCAATAAAAGCAACATCAAACACATTAAAGGTATGCCATATGATCGGTCTTCATATGTTTTAGGTTTAGATTCTATATCCCCATCTTCTTTTTTATGCTTTTTATTTATTAAATTAGAAAAATCGAATTCTAATATAGGGCGAACTGATTTATAAAAAGCCTCTGCCCTTCTTTGTTTTTCATCGATTGTTTTAGTTTGTTGCGAGATTTTGTCTTGTTTGAAACTTTCCTTGATAGTATCTTTTCGTTCTTTCGCTAATTCTTTTTTATACTTATCCGCCTCGTCACTATCATCTTCAAATATTTCATTTGTTATGTTGGCTTTCGCATAGTCCATAGAAATTTCAGCAAGCGAATTCCCTTTCTCAACTTGTTTTTTTAAATATTCATTCTGAAGATTTTTTAAATTTATCTCATCAAAATTATCATTATTTTTTTGTATCACAATTTCTTTTTTATTTATCTCTTCTTGTAATGCGAGTCCCTGTTTTTTTATTTCTTCTTGTTTTACAAGTTCGCTTGCTTTCTCTTTTAAGTCCATTTTAAAATTCTCCTTTTATTTTATTATCCGCCAGTGGAAAAGTATGAGACCATCGACATAAAGTCGGTTGCAGTTGCTCCCTGCACCATTATCAATGATTGTTATAGTTGCCATTTCTATCTCCTTGATAAATCTTTATTCAATTATTTCTTTAATACTTTCGACTGCGAAAGGGCGAGCGTCAGCTGCAACATAATAACCCTTTATGGTCGTCCCATCATATGAATATATAGTTACTCTTTCATCAGGCACAGTATCATCTACCCCAGCGGTATAAAAAAGGTGGGTTACGAATTCTCCATTTGGAGAAACTTTAAATTTCCTGTAATCAATCCCAACTTCATATTCATAGCCTTTTGATATACCGATTTCGAAAGTCCTATTTGCTAATGAAGAAGCAGACGTGTAAATTGTCGTTCGACTTGGGTTTATTGCTAATATGGTTTGTGAAACCAGATTGGAATTTTGCTTAGAAACAATCGAAGTCTCATCTATTTTTAAAATATTATTTGCATCGTGACTAAATGCCGAATAAGTTCCGTCATTGTTTAATATCGAATTAGTAGCATTCGTTGCTTCACCAACTACAATAGTTCCATTAACAATGTCATCAAATTGCCCAGAC